>CBDTTT010000087.1:0-6512 GCA_965363345.1 uncultured Chromatiales bacterium | reverse complement strand
GTGTGCCGCCAAACGGGCTACCGTTGCGGGCAACATATCGACAGCGGTTCTGCCCGGTACGTTGTACAACATGACAGGCGTTTTCACGGCATCGGCAATGGCAACGTAGTGCTGATACAAACCTTCCTGAGTCGGCTTGTTGTAATAAGGTGTGACAATCAAATAGGCATCGACGGCAAGTTCATCAACAGCCTGTGACAACTCAATGGTCTGTGCAGTCGAATTTGAACCCGTACCTGCAACAATAGGCAGCCGACCGGCAATAATCTCAACTGAACGGCGGATTATTTCAATGTGTTCCGGAGTCGACAAGGTAGCCGATTCACCGGTGGTGCCGGCTATCACTAAACCATCTGTTCCCGAGGTAATATGATGCTCGATCAAACGCTCCAGAGCAGCATAATCCACTGCCCCGTCTTCACCCATTGGGGTAATCAGTGCGACCAGACTGCCGCGCAGGCTTTCTTGTAGTTGTTCGAGAGACATAATCATAGAGCCTTCATTTAGAGCGGGGATATTACTCAGCAGGCTTGTGAGGCGCAAGTTTGTTGGTAGAAATCACTTTTGAATGCAATGCATCTAGTCCTTTTTACCCGCCTCCATATAGGGTTAAACTGAAGCCATAGCAGATGGTTCAGTGGCCACAATGGAAACTGCGCCCCGAAAATAGTCTCAAACCCGCATGAGAACTCATGATTTATGGATAAATTACTCGCAGTAACCGCTATCGGCCCCGACCGCACCGGCATCGTCCGCGACCTGAGTGCGGGCATCACCGAAGCTGGCGGCAACATCCGGGAAAGCCGCATGACCACACTAGGGTCCGAGTTTGCGGTAATGATGCTGGTCGAGGGCAACTGGCACGCTATCAATAAGGTGCAGGAATCGCTCACTGCTCTTGGTGCAGGCGACAATCTCACGATTAATGTCCGCCCGACCGAAGAACGGGGCGACACCGAAGTGGCTGCGCCCTACACCGTCGACGTCATTGCACTCGACCAGGAAGGTATTGTTTCCGGCATGTCGGGCTTCTTTGCCGGAAAAAACCTCGAGATTGCGGATGTCAGCACCCGCCGCTACAACGCGCCACACACAGGCGCACCAATGTTTTCCATCCAAATGACTGTTAATGTGCCGCGCACAATGCATCTCGCCACGCTGCGTGATGAGTTTCATGAATACTGCGAATCAGAAAATCTTGACGCAATAATTGAACCTGCGCAGCGCTAAGTTATCTAAGCCCTATCAAATATGAGGTTTGCTATGCCCACTGCTACGCTTGGACGCGTTGTCCCTAAACTAAAACTGTCTGCCACCGGAGAACAGGAAATCGACCTGAAAGACCTTCGTGGCAAGAATGTTGTGTTGTATTTCTACCCCAAAGACAGCACTCCGGGCTGCACAACCGAGGGACAGGACTTCACGGCCAACCATGCCAAATTCAAGCGCGCCAATACGGTTATTCTGGGTATTTCACGCGACAGCGTTGCATCGCATGAGAAGTTCAAAGCGAAACAGAGCTTTCCGTTTGATCTACTCTCCGATGCCGATGAAAAAGCCTGCGGAATCTTCGACGTGATTAAAGAAAAAAACATGTACGGTCGCAAAGTCATGGGTATTGAACGCAGCACCTTCCTCATCGATGAGAAAGGCAAGCTCAAACAGGAATGGCGCAAAGTAAAAGTCAAAGGCCATGTCGATGCAGTATTGGAAGCAGTACAAGCGCTTTAAGCTTTGAACTAATGAATATTAGATCACATGCAATCCTGCTTCTACTCAGCCTGAGCCTGGTTATACGTCCGGCAGTGGCTGTCGATAGCGATGACCTGCCGGACATGGGCAGCCCGAACGACTCGGTGCTGTCGCAGGCAACCGAGAAGCAAATCGGCAGTTCGATCTACCGTAACCTCCAAAGTGTCGAAGCGATCGTTTCAGATGTCGAAGTCCAGGAGTACATCCAGAGCATTGGCCTGAGGCTTGCTTCACATGAACAGGATGAAGGCGAGACGTTTCAATTTTTCGTTATTGACGACAAAGCAATTAATGCCTTCGCCCTCCCTGGTGGCTATATCGGGATCCACGCCGGCCTCATCCTAACCACCAAAACCGAAAGCGAACTTGCGGGCGTAATGGCGCATGAGATTGCGCACGTTACACAGCGACACATTTCACGTGCGGTATTTGCTAACAAGAATGCCAGCGTCATCAATATGGCAACGCTGTTAGGAGCCATCCTTCTCGGTGTTGCCACCGGCGCCGGTGGTGATGTGATCTCGGGCGCCGTCATGGCATCGCAGGGTTTAGCGGCACAACAACAGATCGACTTCACCCGCTCCAATGAGTATGAAGCCGACCGCGTTGGCGTCGGCATCATGGATGAAGCGGGCTTCGACCCACAAGGCATGCCCGACTACTTTGAAACGATGAGTCGCCTGACCGGCATGAGTTCCCGCAACGTACCTGAATTTTTGATGACTCACCCGGTAACCACCAACCGTATTGCCGAGACTCGCGGTCGTGCTGCTCAATACACCCCTAAAGATGTGCCCAGCAGCATGGCATACGGACTCATTAAGGCACGGCTTTTATATCTAACCGCCAAGCGTCCGGATATCGCGCTCAAATATTTTGAAGCACAGCAGATCAACCCCGAAGCTGTCGGCAGCCTTGGTATTCAATACGGCCTGGCATTGTCATTGATGGGCACTAGCGATGCGGAAGCTGCCAGAGAGATCATGGGGTCGCTGCTCCGATCAAATGAGCAGGTGATTATGTTTCATCTTGGCTTCGCACAAGCACAGATAAAAACCGGAGATATACAAGGAGGTTTCCGCACATTCGAAACTGCCATGACAGTGTTTCCGCGCAACGTACCGGTTACCGTTCGTTATGCTGAAGCCCTGCTAAACAACGGCCAGCCAAAAGAGGCGCATCGTATCCTGCTCGATCTGCTTAATGCGGTTCCACCAACATCCGAGCAGATTCGCCTTATTGCTCTGGCCGCCAATGCAGCCGGAGATGTTTCCGACTCGCACTACTACATGTCAGAGTATCATGCGTACAGAGGAAATCTTTCGATGGCACTCATGCAGCTGCGACTGGCTCTGGATACCCCCGGAATCGATCCGTTGCAAGAATCACGGCTAAGAGCCAGACTTGCACAATTCGAGGGCTATCTTCCAGAGAAACAACGCAAGCAACGCGAAGAGAATCGCGAGCAGACGAGCGAAGAAGAATAAGCACGACCACATTAAAGATTTTTGACTAAGTGAGACCTGCTACGTGATGACAATTGCGCGATGCCGCTCTGCCGGAATCCTAGGATTGCTCTGCGCTATGTTATTGGTGCTGGGTGCCTGCACGCGCCCGCCTAACGATTCGCCAAGCACAGATCCATTCGAGAAAATTAACCGCCCTATCTACAAAATTAATGACGGTCTCGACAAAGTTATTCTAAAGCCGGTGGCTAAAGGCTATGAGTTCATCACACCGCAGTTTTTCCGGACCGGCGTATCAAACTTCTTCAGCAACATCACTTACCCAGTAACAATTGTGAACTCATTTCTGCAAGGTAAACTGGTTCAGGGATTTCAGGACACAGGGCGCTTTGCCCTCAACACCACGCTTGGCCTCGCTGGCATTCTTGACCCGGCAACCCTGGTAGGCCTAAACCAAAATAATGAAGATTTTGGCCAGACACTGGCGGTATGGGGTGTCCCGCAAGGGCCTTACATCGTGATACCGCTGCTGGGCCCAAACACGGTATCCAGTGGACTCGGCATCATCGCGAACACTCAGGTCAATCCGCTCATGCAATGGCCTGACAGCAGCGTCAGAAGCAAGCTGTTTATCGCCTGGACTATTGAATCACGCCAAGCGCTGCTTTCTTTCGATGATGCCATTCAGGAATCGTTTGACCCCTATCTCTTCGTCCGTGATGCCTACCTGCAAAACCGTCGCTACCAAATCAACGATGGCGTCCTGCCGGATACCGGTTTTGAAGATGACGGTTTTGAAGATGACGGTTTTGAAGATGACGACTTCGGTAACTTTGACGAGTAAAAAAATGTCCGCCATCTAACGAGCAGAATATAGTGTGCACTTCTATGTGCCTATATCCACATACTAGTTTTGCCAAACGCTGGCAAAACTGTTTTATTCAAATCAAGTACGGAGTTAACTAAAACTAAATTCTAGCTATCAGCTAAGAGGTTTCGACTGTCAGTGTGTCGGCAACAGGTTCGACAGCACTCTCTTCCTGACCTATTTCTAATCGCGTAATTACCGCATCTAAACCCAGTGCATTAATCTCGGCATTAAACTGACTGCGGTAGTTTTGTATATATGAGACACCTTCAATTCTCACGTCATATATGCGCCAGCCTTCTTTCGAATTGCGCAGGCGGTAGTTCACAGGCACCTTGGTGCCATTAGCGAGCTTCAGCTCAGTTTTTACTTCAGCTTTCTTTTTGTCTTTAGAATAAGTCTCGGGGAATAACGCCAACTCTTCCTGATTAAACTCCAACAAGCCCTTCGCATAACTTTGAATGAGAAACGTAGAAAATGCTTCTACGAAACGATCACGCTGCTCTTCGTCTGCCGTTTTCCAGTGGTCACCCAGCACCAAATAACCCGAGTAACGAATATCAAATAATGGTACTAACTTGGTACCGATAACCTCAAAAAACTCCTCGAGGTTTTCGGCATAGTAGTCCTGACGACCTGACAAACTGGCTTGCAAGTCATTGGCAGCTACCGAGATCACCTCAAACGGTGAAGCGCTAACAGGCAAGGTGTTGGCTGCTTCTACACTCCCGGCACTTGCGGCGAGGGGTTGCGCCAGCACTGTTGCCAGCGCGAAAAACCGAACCCAAGCTAAAACCTTTGCTGCCCCCATCAAACCAAACTCCATATGTAGTTTTTACTATTTAGCCTATCAGTAACTCGCTTTGTTGAGGGTCACTGCTGTCTAGGGGGTAAATATACCAAACTCGTCACTGCTCCATACTCATTAATAACGTCGCAAACCTTGCGTTGGTGGCATATTGGACTAAAATGGTCCTATATTAGGTGTAGCGCTTCGACAAGATGACGAGCCAGCACCGGGCCAAATACCAAAAGACCCAACAGGCCATAGCAACATAGCGGAAGAAAAGTGTTAAGAATCAGCAAATTAACTGACTACGGAACGATGATCCTCGTGTGTCTCGCGGATCAGGGGCGCCTGTGCCCTGCCAGTGACGTAGCCACCAACACTGGGCTTTCGCTGCCAACCGTACAGAAAATACTCAAAGAACTGACTAAATCGGGGCTCATTAAGTCGGTCAGAGGCGCGGAAGGCGGCTATCAGCTCAATAGAGCCCCTAAAGATATCTCTGCTGCCGACATACTCGATGCACTTGAAGGTCCGGTCGCCATTACCGAATGCAGCGCCGATGACAGCGCCTGTGAGCACGAATCAAATTGCTCTGTGGGTGGTGCCTGGCAACGTATCAACACCGCAATTCGGAATGCGCTCACCGACGTTACTTTGGCTCAACTGCACAGTCCGCCGAGCGAGTTTCCACTGGTATACACCGCAATCAATCACACTTCTGAAAAAGATAACCAGGATGTCGCGGGCAAAATAGCCCGTGCTCCGACTAACGCGACATAAAATATATGAGCACTAACGAAAAAACTATAGAAGAGCTGGTCGATCAAAAGTACAAGCACGGCTTTGTCACCGATATCGAATCGGATACTTTTGAGCCTGGCCTTGATGAAGATGTCATCCGCCGCCTCTCTAAAATTAAAGGCGAACCACAGTTCCTACTTGATTGGCGCTTGAAAGCATTCGCTATCTGGAAAGAAATGAAGGAGCCCGATTGGGCGAAGCTTGATATTGAGCGGATTGATTATCAGGCTATCTCTTACTACTCAGCGCCGAAGCGCCCGGAAGACGGCCCGCAAAGCATCGATGAAGTAGACCCGAAACTACTGGAAACCTATGAAAAGCTGGGTATCCCGTTGCATGAGCGCGCCCGGCTCGCAGGTGTTGCCGTCGACGCGGTCTTCGATAGCGTATCGGTTGCCACAACGTTTAAAGATAAGCTCCATGCCGTCGGCGTAATCTTTTGCTCATTCTCCGATGCGGTAAAAGACTACCCCGATCTCGTCGAGAAGTATCTCGGCACCGTCGTTCCTCAACGCGACAACTACTTTGCAGCACTCAATTCTGCTGTGTTTAGTGATGGTTCATTTGTGTACATCCCTAAAGGCGTCCGCTGCCCGATGGAACTGTCGACCTATTTCCGTATCAATGCCGCCAATACCGGGCAGTTTGAACGAACGCTTATTATTGCGGCAGAAGGCAGCCATGTGAGTTACCTCGAGGGCTGCACCGCTCCACAACGCGATGAAAATCAGCTGCATGCCGCGGTGGTAGAACTAGTCACCGAAACCGATGCTGAGATCAAATACTCAACCGTACAAAACTGGTATCCCGGCGACGAAGACGGCAAAGGCGGCAT
>CBDTTT010000086.1:0-6517 GCA_965363345.1 uncultured Chromatiales bacterium | reverse complement strand
CAGTGGGGGTGATCAGTGGGTGTGATCAGTGGGTGTGCGCCGTAATTACGGCAATAGGTCATCTGAAATGGCGGTTTGGCTTACAAAGCTGTCGAGCGCTACTCTGGCTTCATCAACACCGGCTTTCTTCAATGAAGAGAATAGTTGCGCCGAAGCTGTGCCTGCCAACTCCTTTTCGACCTGCAACAATGCCGCTTTTGCAGGTCCGCGCGCTAACTTATCGGCTTTAGTTAACAGAATATGTACAGGGCATCCGACTTCCTGGCCCCAGTTCACCATTTGCCAATCGAAATCACCAAGCGAACGCCGGATATCGACTACAACAAACAAGCCGCTTAACGACTGGCGCTCGTTAAAATAGCTGCCCATAAGGCTGCGCCAGTGGTCTTTCATACTGCCCGTAACCTTGGCATAGCCATAACCCGGTAGATCGACCAGACGTTGCTCATCACGCAAAGTAAAAAAATTAATCAGCTGGGTCCGGCCCGGACTCTTACTCGTTTTAGCGAAGCCGCGGCGATTCACTATCGCATTGATAGCACTGGATTTGCCGGCATTGGAGCGGCCTGCAAATGCCACCTCATTGCCCTCATCAGGCACGAACTGCTTAGGTAAATTGGCGCTCTTGATGAAACTCGCCTGTGGATAATGAGACATGATGAGTATTTGAACCTGAAAATCGCTGGATTTAGCCGATTCCGAGTCGATTTGGTGTAGAATCCGGCGCTGGCCCAAGTGTAGCATGGGGCTAAGTAATTCAACTCATACAACCACATTTCAGTTCGGGCAGGAAAGCGCACGTGATCAAAAAATCAGCTTATTTCAATATCGCCGTGCAGGCTCTGCTTGCCATCACTTCAACCGCAGTTTTTGCGACTGCTGCAAACGCAGCCGGCTCTGCCGACAGTGGTGCTGAAAAAGCATCAACCTGTATCGCTTGTCATGGACCTGGTGGCAACAGCGCCAATCCTTCATGGCCTAGTCTCGCCGGACAAAACGAAGCGTATTTCGTTAAAACCATTGCGGCATTCAAGGTGCCACAAGGTGAAGACGGTGGACGCTATGACGTTGTCATGGGCAGTCAGGCAATGGGTCTTAGCGAACAGGATGCAGCCGACCTCGGTGCTTACTTTGCTGGCCAGAAAATGGCTGGAAAAGTAGCCAACCCGTCAATAGTTGGTGCAGGTGAGCGTTTGTATCGCGGCGGCAACAAAGAAGCTAGTGTCAGCGCATGTATCGCATGTCACGGGCCAAGCGGTCGCGGCAATGCTCCGGCAGCTTACCCATCGCTTGCCGGTCAACATGCTGTTTACACGACCAAACAATTGAAAGACTATCGCTCAAACGCTCGCAAGTCTGATGACTCTGCGATTATGCGTAGCATCTCTGCACGTCTTACAGATGACGAGATTGCCGCAGTCGCATCTTACATTCAGGGTCTTCGTTAATTTCGACTAACAACATTAGTAACCCGTAGCTAATAGGTACATTTATGTTTAAGAAACTGCTTGCACTTACCACACTGGCCACTCTGGCTGTCCTGGCTGCTTGCAGCCCTGCCCCGGAAGAAAACGCGGCACAACCTGCCATCGATACTCCGGCGGCAATTGAAGCGCCCGCTGCTCAAGCTGAAGAAATGGCAGCAGTTGAAATGGAAGTAGCGGCTTCTGCCGATGCTGCCACACCTGCTGCAAAACAAGACTGGCAATACAAACAGGGCGCTCACTACGAACGCTTTACCAACTCGCAAGGCACTAGCAGCTCCCCCGACAAGATCGAGGTTGCTGAAATCTTCTGGTATGGCTGTGGACATTGTTTTAGTTTCGAGCCGTATCTCCAGAAGTGGAAGAAGACGCTCGGAAGTGATGTGAGCTTTGTTAAGCACCCTGTGATGTGGAATCCAACTAACGAAATTCATGCTCGCCTGTTTTACACTGCTCAGGCGCTAGGTTTGGATCAGGCTGATGGCGATATTTTCTCTGAGATTCACACTAATCGTGAGATGCTGGCATCTGAATCAGCGCAGCGTGAGTTTATTACGTCCAAATACGGCGTGAGCGAAGAAGATTTCGACAAGGCCTATCGATCATTTTCTGTAAACGGCAAACTGCAGCAGGCAAAAAGCTGGACGCAGCGTTACAAAGTACGCTCCGTACCCTTGCTGGTTATCAACGGCAAGTATTCCGTGGTTGGGCCTGAGCTAAGTGGTTACGAGCAGCTACTTGATGTGGCCGATGAGCTTATTGAGCGAGAACGTCAGGAAAGATAGCCCGGATAACATACCAACGAAAAAAGCCCCGCAATGCGGGGCTTTTTTTATGGTTAAACCATAACGTAACGCTTAGTGATGATGCCCGGCTGCAGCGCAGGCTTCACAGTTCACCCAACCGGAATCTCCGTCAGTGTAGTACTCCTTCTTCCAGATAGGCACACGCAACTTCACTTCATCAATGACATAGCGGCAAGCATCGAATGCCTCGCCTCTATGGGGGGAGCTCACACCAACCCAAACGGCTACATCGCCTATCGCCAACTTACCGGTACGGTGAACACAAACAACCTCGGCAACAGGCCATTTATCATGCGCCTCCAACAGAATCTTCTCGCCTTCTTTTACGGCCAGCGCTTTATACGATTCATACTCAAGACTCAGCACCTGCTGACCTTCGTTGTGATCGCGCACCCAGCCTTCAAAGCTGACGCAGGCACCACAGGTGTCATTACGCAATTGCGTACTTAGCGTCACAGCATCAATAAGCTCTTCAGTTAAATCAAACACTTCAGCCTCCCGCCACAGGGGGAATAAATACCACGCGGTCACCGTCCGATAACGCGGCATCCCAGCTACTAAATTCATCGTTCACGGCAACTTTAAAATTATCAACTGAGCTAAAACCATGCTTCTTGCTCAGCTCAGCGAATAAATCAGCAGTTGTGTTCGCCTTCGAGCTGACGGACTCGGCTTTTATGCCCGCCTGCTCCCGCAAGATCGCAAAATATTCAATATTCAGAGTCTTCATCTTCGTTTCCACACCTCAGGATGCATTGGTATGCGCTGGTATCCGCACAAGTGCCTATTATCGTTAGCTTCAAGCCGTTGTAGCCTACAGCGTACCTATTGTTCTGCAAATGATATATGCCACTTGCATGTAGCATCTGGCACAAAATGATACAGTTTTAATAGCTGGCTTAAGCTGGCGGTGTTGAAGTTGGCCGGAGTACGGTAGCCGGTTGAGCATTCAGCATACGAATACGGGAGTCGCACATGGCATTATCAAAAGAAGATCTGCAACGCATGACGGCTGTGCTCACTGCACAAAAGGCCATTCTGAGTAAACGGGTCGACCTGATTCACGACCATGCCCGCAACCCTTTGAATGCCGACTCATCTGAGCAAGCTGCCGAACTCGGCAATGTCGATGTTGTTTCGGCGCTCGAAAGTGATGCGGTTATAGAAATCGCTGAGATCGGAGCAGCATTGCAGCGCATCGGCAATGGCGTCTACGGGACCTGCATCACCTGCGGTGAAGATATCGCCATGGCTCGACTAGAAGCCCGTCCGGAATCTACCGACTGCGTAGAATGCGCGGAAGATACGCAACGACTGCGATCACTCACATAGCAATTTGACGGGACTCGTTCCGCTGCTATTTACTAAACAACGCAGCCAGATCGTCAAAGCCTTTAAACTCGAGTGCGTTGCCAAACGGATCGAGCAAGAAGAACGTGCCCTGCTCTCCCGGCTGACCGGCGAACCGCAACTTCGGGGCCAGTTCAAACGACTGACCTGCTGCAGTCAGTTGTTGTGCAAGACGCTGCCATTCAGCAAGCCCTAGTACAACACCAAAATGGGGTACGTGAACAGAGTCCCCATCGACAGGGTTTGCGACGCTACGCGTATCAGGAGAGCCCAGGTGGCACACCAACTGATGCCCGAAAAGATTGAAATCGACCCAGCCAGCAGCGCTGCGTCCTTCAGGACAGCCCAGCAACTCGCCGTAAAACTCTCTGGCTACATCAAGGTCTTGCACGATTATCGCAAGATGAAAGGGACGTAGGTCATCTGACATGAATCACCTTCTGAGTAAAAACACTATTCTACCGGCGGCTCGCCGTATGGGTTCCATGCTGATGGCTGAGTCTGCAGTGCCGACTTTAGCTCGGCAACAACGGTGTCAGCGGCAATCGATGAGGCCTCAGTACTGTCGAACCGCAGCCTAGCCGCTACTTCATACACCCCTTCAAATGCCCACTTCCCTGGAGATATTTCCAGCCCATTAAGCCGGTCTGCCAATGGCGTCAGATCCAATCTCGGCAGTGGACGGAAGCTGGTCACCTGCACCCAACTCTCATAGCGGTACTGAAACTCCATCCGGCCGCCATGGATCCATAAAATACGCGAACAATTGGTTTTCTCAAATAGCGCGAACGGATGCACAGGTAGCGACCAACGAGTGAGATATCGACAAATTGTCTTGCGCTCCATCTCTGCAGGCACATGCACAATCGCAAGATCAAGCTCCGGGAACTCTTCCAATTCAACCTTGCCCTCAGCGACACTCAAACGGCTTAGCTGCCAGAACTCATACTCTTCTGCCCACATTGATTCATCACTAAACGGATCACTGAGAATCTGCGGCAATGCCTCAAGCATATGACTGTACTGAGCGATCACCCGCTGACGCAACGGCAGCTCAAATACATCCGCACCCAACGGCGATTTCTCTGCATCCGACCAAGCACCCAATACAAAGGCAAGCTTAGCTGCAGCAGCATCTGTACAACGCCAAAAGTCGGTCGCATAGGAGGTTGCTATGCATAAATCAGCATGTTCCATTGCCATCTCCGGGTTCACCAGAGCGAACATGCTCAATAGACCATCTTCGTCATAGTGACTATTCGAGACGATAGGCACATCGACAAATGAATTTGGGTCGTTCAGATACGCGTAGGCGATATGAGTTGATGTGTCCCGGCGCAGGTGCTCGGGGGTGCGATTCCAAGGCCAGTGAGACAACGTAAGAACACTGGAATCCTGGTCTTTCCCATCGACGACGATATGCGGACGATCGCCGATCTCGTGATAAGGAAAATAAGCGGCGGGTACGGGCAGCTGCGGCATCATTTATCCGCTAAGTAAAACTAAGGCTGCGGCTGCGATAGAACTACTTCGAACGAACGAAGAAGCCCGCTACAAAACAGACGACCGCGAGGGCCAGTACTGCCATCACATGATACTGAGGTGCCGCTATGTATTCAGCGCCGGGCGCAACTGCTGCCGGAGATACCAAACGCAACAAATACCAGCAAAAAATCCATGCGGCAGGAATAACGGTGGGCAATATGGCGACCAGCGCAGAGATATCGTTATTTGCCTTGCGCAGCATCAACCAGCTGAACAATCCACCCAGTAATGCGGGAAACAAATTGATAGCAAACAACCAAATGGCCGTATCGAAGCGGGCGCTGAAGATGACCAAGCTAGACGCAACGACCATTAGAGGTACCGCAGCCATTCCCAGAAGATTCAATTTGCCGTATTTAGTCATGCTATTAATCCCAAACCATTGCTCAATTAGTGCTTCTGCAAATAATAACACCCCTGACACTTCGCAGTGTCAGGGGTGATGGGTTTTAAGCAGTGAAGTCCGCAGAATGGGCTTACAACTGCCACCGCAGGCGATCCCGGACAAAATAGTAGGATAAACACTTAGCAAGCACTGCCGATACAAACGGTCAGAATCACTCACGATATTTAATATTGAGATTGATTGTCGATTGCACGCCGCGAAGCCGGCTTCAGACGCAGCCGTAATTTTAGGCCCGGCCTTGCTCCAACTCCCACTGTTCTAAAGTTTCCGGCATAAATCCACCACGCGAGTACAACTCAAGGTAGTGCAATCGGCCATTTTTCATAAAAAGACTTGAACCGGCGCCATCCATAAGCATCGAACTGCTAATGTGCGGACAGTTTGCGCTGACGCCCTGAGGAATGGGATCCACTGAATCAGGGACGTTCAGGTACAGAAATAAGCCCGTGCCCATAAAATCGCGCTTTCCAGCTTCAGCAGCGCGAATCTGCGCCGCCAGTTCAGGACTATCTGTATTCTCGGCGATCCAATCTAGTACTGCGGTTTCTAACTCACCCATGCTGCCATCCAAAGCCTATTTCTAAAACGTGATAATCGCACACTAGCGGCTCCCCTCACCAGCACCGAATGCCGATAGCCCCTTTTTTCATGTCATCCATCATGCAGACTAGCCAGCCCGCTGACCCTAACAGGCACAGCGGATAACGGTTGCAGCCAGCTCGACAACATACTATTAACCGGGTCAGGCGTTAAAGACTTCTATAGAATAGAATCGTTTGCTCAGCTTAGCTCGGTCTAGGCAGATTCAGTCTGAATCGTTATAACCGAGCGCAAGCCGCTTACCAACCTAAACACCAACTTTCGGCATCATGTCTCACACAAAAAAAGCTTTCGACTCATATCAGAAACGCCCTATTCGCAGTTTC
>CBDTTT010000085.1:0-6568 GCA_965363345.1 uncultured Chromatiales bacterium | reverse complement strand
CCCAAAATCACCAGCCACCGCCGCCTCCGCCACCACCACCGCCGCCAGAAGACCCTCCTCCACCGCCACCCGAGGAGGAACCGGGTGCCGTTGCAGATGCACTAATAGCGCTACCGAGTGAACCACTCAAATTACTGGCAAAGCTATTAAAGCTATGAATAGTTCGGTTGCTGTTGTACCAATGCGGTCGGTAACTTTGACCCTGCTCAGCTGCCAGACGAGCAAACAAAGACTCGAACTGGGCGGCCCATGGCTGATCAACATCAAATGCTACGGCATAGGGTAAATATCCCTCAAATAATGCCGTGGTTTTCTCAGGTACAGGGCCTGCTATGTTCTCAATACGGGCCAGATCAGCTGCCTCAGCAACTGTCAGATACATTGTAAAACCTTCAATATGATTGAGCAGCGTCCTGCCCTGCGGAGTCGGGGCCTTCAACAAACGCAGAAACACCACAATCAGCGGAACATTAGCGAACAAAGCAAGAATAGTCAGAGGAGCAGGTTCACCTGCAGTACTGGCTAGAAAGAAGCCGAAAAAGCCAATCAAACATGCCGGAATAATTAACCCACCGTTGACCAAGAAATACTGTCTCTGATAGTAGCGCTTGAGCGCCGCTTTATGAGCTGTCATTGCAGCAGCAACAACTTTGTGATTGGTGTTTGATAGCAATAAAAACTGTCCCTTGCTAAACAAAGCACGCAATAATGCTTTCTCACCGGGACCACACTCTGCGGTTACAACGGTATCCTCCAACTTTTGCAATACAAAGGTATCGTCATGCGCTTCTTCAATCCGCTTATCTGCCCATTCGAGCAATGGCGATAACATTTTCTGTTGTAATGGCGACAGATGCTCAATAGATGTCTCATACAAATTATCACCAGTAATGGCCTTTAATGCTTCCGTGCGACCTTCATGGATTTTCAGATAGCCTTTTACAGCAAGACTCATCACCGCCGCAGTAAAGGCGCGGTTGTCATGTGACATCTGCTGTATATAGCGGCAAGCACCCGGCGACAGTTTCGCCGGTGGCTCATAGTGCGGAAATATCGGACCTGCTTCGGGGTCCATGCCGTACCGCCTCCAAACAAGCCACAGATACAAAATATTCAGAAATAGCGCTGCCAGGGCAATGAGCAAACCGGCATTGTCTTGCAGCAACCAGGTTACTTGTCTAACAAGTCCTGGCTCATCGACAAAGCCCTTGGGCCAACCAACGACAATGCTCAGGCCTTCATTGGGTGCCAATGTTGTAGTGCTGACAAATTCGGCATGACTATCCCCCCTAACGTTGGCGCGATAAGCGGAGCCCTTAGCACCGTATGCGCCGGTGTATGCTTCAACCGTAATATCGGATGCCGCCACTCCCTGAGGCAACACGACGCTTGCGGTTGCCGAGTTAATCGGGAAGCCCCAGCCATTGCCGGTAACGTTCCAATAGAGTTCGTCATGCGCTGCGAAGAAGCCTAGTTGACGATCTGTGCGATAGGTAATTTCGTAGCGGTATTCGCCCGACTCCAGATAACTATTCTTATTGCCTATATAAACCCGGACGCCATTCGAGTATTTCTCCGTAAAGAAGGGCTCACTATAGCCATCACGAGTCACACGCAGTACTTCAAAACCTACAACGTAACGATTGCCTGCAGCATCACGGTAATCGGTAGGAAAATCCCGATAAATACCCCGCTTAATGAGCTTGCCTTCAGCACGAACAGCAATAGCTTCATTAACTTGCATACTGCCATCCGCAAACACTTCAATCTGACTATCAAAGCTCAGAATCTCTTCACGAGCAGCGAGTGGTGCTGATACAGCAAGGCTGACAAGTACGATTGATAACAGGCGCAGTATTCTTTTCACTAAAACGATACCTGCGGAGCATCGCGATTTTCCGCCTGAAAAAACTCAGCGGCCTGAAAGCTGAGCATACGGGCCACAACAACATCAGGCACTGTTTCAACGCGGGTATTCAGTATTCGCACAGAGCCATTATAAAAACGGCGTGCATACTGCAAATGATCTTCAATATCGACAAGATCATTCTGCAATTCAATAAAGTTTTGATTTGCTTTCAGGTCAGGATAACTTTCTGCCAACGCGATAAGTTTTTGAACACCCACCTCGAGTTGATCTTCGATTCCAGCTTTCTCGGTTAAGTGGGCCACAGTGGCAGACTGGCTGCGAAGCTCCGTTACCGCCTCCAACGTTGCACGTTCATGCCCGGCATAAGCCTTAACCGCTGTAACGAGTCGCGGCACAAGCTCATGTCGACGTGTTAGCTGCACATCAATGTCACTCCATGCCGAGCGCACCCTATTTCTATCCTTAACCAAGCGGTTGAATAGAAAAATGCCCCAACCAGCTGATGCGAGAAAAACTAAAACGGTAATGCCAAACATGACAGCACTCCTGACCCAAGATACTTAAGCCTAAGTTACCAGCTCCACTCACACGGTGACACATGGCGGTTCACATTTGCAGACATCAAAAAAGGCCGGAACATTGCTGCACCGGCCTCTAATTCGATCAAAAAACCTTTTAATTACTTATTCTTAGCCTCTTCACGCTTGCGCCGCCAGACTTCTTTTTTGTCTTTCCGCGCCTGCTCATAAAATTCATCCCAGTCATCACCAGCTTCTTTCTCAAAGAGATTCTCTATATAGATCATGGCTGTCTGTGGTGACTCCGCCCAATGAATATATTTCCAGCCATCTTCGGTCTCACGCAACACCGCACTGACACGAACCTGCTCGCCAATCGCGTTGGATGCAATCATCTTCATCTCAAACTTCATTTCCCAGATAGCAATTGCGAGACCCGGACCGATTTGTTTTACCTGCACATCGCGCATCGTTTCCCGGACCGCTTCAACCGCAGGGTTAGCCCGTGGCGGATCAAGATACTCACGTAAACGAGGCCAGCCAACAAACCACTGTGCCTGCTCTTCAGCAAGATAGGTCGGATACTCCTCATTGGGATCCCAAAGCTCAAGTAAGGTCGCAAAGTCCTGCGAATTCCAACGCCGGGCCGTGTCATACACCACCTCGGTTACCGCTTTTTCGATTGCAGGATCTACCGGAATAGGCACCATAGGTCTAACCACTTTGTGGCCACCTGCCAAAGCTATGCCTGCGACCAATGACAATCCAACACTCAACAACATTCTATACATTATCAACTCCTGATTAACTCCGACTAAACAGTTTTTGCACGACAAGCGCGCCCACAATATCGCCTTCAACATTCACTGCTGTTCTGATCGTATCCAGCGGTCGCTCAACTACTAATAAAATACCAATTGCCTCAAGGGGAATGCCTGCGCCTAGCAACACCATCTGCATTCCAGCCATTGACCCTGAAGGCATACCCGGCGCGCCAATTGATGACACCATCGCCATCAAAAATACTGTAACCATCGCGACAGTGCTTAAATCTATACCAAACAAGTAGGCGAGAAACACCGCGGCGATGCCCTCAAATAGAGCAGTGCCATCCATATTCATGGTGGCTCCCAGTGGGAGCACAAAACCAGATACCGTTTGCGATACCCCGAACTCATCTTCTGCGGTGGCGATGCTCACGGGTAGGGTCGCGGAACTCGATGAAGTCGCAAACGCCACCATCAAGGGCTTACCGGCCTTTCTAAACAGCGCCAAAGGCGAAACACCTGCAACCCAGCGCGCAATCAAGGGCAGCACTACTAATCCGTGCAATAAAGTCGCGCCGACGACAACAGCAAAAAAGCCTAGCAGAGAACTAATTAGAGTACCGCCACTCTTCAATGTCACATCAAACAAAATCGCATATACACCAAAAGGTGTAACCAGAATTACCCAGGACAGCACCTTGTGCAGCATTGCATTAATGTGATGCACGGCTGTAACCAGAGGACTCGTTGAGGGAACAGCGATAACCAGCGCCAGACCAAATAGGAAAGCGTTGGTCGCAATACCCAGAATATTCAGATTTGCGAGTGCACTAAACGGATTAGTGAAGGCTGTTGCTAACAAATTGGTCAGCACGCTCATCAGCGAACCACCGCTCTGCTCAATAAAATTTGGTGGTGGGATATAGCCGGGGTTACTGGATAGGGTAGCAACCGTGATCTGCTCGACATTGCCAACCCAAGGGTGAATGAAAAACACTGCACATAGACCGATCGTAATCGCGATCGCGGTGGTAGACAGATAGTAGAGGATGGTAATACCGCCGAGGCTCTTCAAACGGCTTGCGTCACCAATATTAAGGAGCCCACCGATCAGCGAGAAAAAGATGATCGGAGCAATCAGCATCTTTAACAGTGCCAGAAAGCTACTTTTGAGTAAGAGGATCAATTCGTAGAAAACAGGAGGGGTTTCTGTATCCAGCCAAGCTGCGTTGCCAAACCACAGCGCCGAGCCATAGCCCAACACGCCGCCAAGCAACACCCAAAACGTCAAATTACCTGCCAGCTTTCTAACCATATCGCCTGTTCATTTTTTCGCCTGCCCCAATAGCCTAATAGTCGCAGAATTACGACCACCACTCCTAAGTCTGCAGACAATACTAGCCTTTGTGTCTGTATATCGGTCATACGATAACGCCAAAATAGCGTTGCGATATGATTCGGCTATTCTTCAGGCCATGGATATAGACGTTATTATCGAGCCGGACATGACTCCGGCACAGGTTGCTGAATTTGCTGTTGAAGCCGAACGCATGGGTGTACGCGCTCTGTGGGCATCCAATTACCATACCAACTGGGACCCTTTCATCTCTCTGGTGCCGGCTGCAATGGCCACTTCAAAAATTATCCTTGGAGTTTTAGCGCTTAGCCCCTGGGAAATGCACCCACTAAAAATGGCAAATGCACTTCTGAGCCTGAATGAACTCGCCGAAGGTCGGGCGATGATTGCTGTTGGCGGCGGCGGCGCGCTTATTGGTGCTCTCGGTTGGCGCGCGCGCGCAGGTGGGCCTGTCTGGCCCGGTAGACATCCGACTAAAGGCACGCGCGAACCGGATCGACGCGTATTGGGTGTGCGTGAAGCATTAGAGATTTTGAAACTAGCGCGCAGTGGTGAGGTATGCATGGGTTATGAAGCCGGCATCTTCGATGTGACCCGTCCCTTTATCATGGACTGGGCAACACATGACGGACCTCTGCTCTACAGCTGTTCATCGGGTCCCATGATGGTCCGCATGGGTGGTCAGTATGCCGATGGTATCCAGCTCAGCGATTACACTCCGGAGATGATGCCGATCGCCATGAAAAATCTCGAGGTCGGCTTTGGTAAACGTGATGACAAACCTGATGATTTCCGGGTGGGCAACTTCTGGGCCTTTCATATTAAGGAAGAACGCGAGGCATCCTATTGGGAAGGTCGTCGGGAACTCTACGTCCGTGGTGGCATTGTCGGTCGCGAGCGCGAGCAGATAGAAAAGTTCTGTCATGATGAGGCCGAGGCTGATCTCGTCATGGACAGCGTGCAGGATTTCCGTAAGGCCTTCCTTATGAAAAGGGGCAACATCAACAACATATCGGATGAACTTGGCAACAGACTGGTAGACGGCATGGCCTCAGCGGGCGATATCAGTGATATTGATCGCGAAGTTGATCGCTACAAGCAGTTTGAAAAAGCCGGCCTTACTGAACTGGCGCTGCGCTTTCACAACGACCCTATGGCCAGCCTAAAGATCGTCGGTGAGCACGTGCTACCCGCATTCACATAGAGCATTGTTAGCGGCTTCCAGGTTCTGAAACGCATTTCTGTGGTGATTTCCCCTCATTTCTGAATCTCTAGACGCCAAACCTGCGACCTGAGCCTCCGGTTTTGCTACTATTTCGCCCTGCTGCGGCCAACGAGTTGAATATCTTCACTCGCTCATACCGCGAAAAACAATGAAATCAGCAAGCAAAGGCAAACTCAAAACATGTATATCAATTTCTGGTACCCAATTTGCACCAGTGAAGAACTCACTACCGAAGCACCACAACTCGTTGAACTGCTGGGCGTCCGTCTAGCCGCATTTCGTGACTCTAACGGCGCAGCTCACGTAATTAGCGATACTTGCATCCACCGCGGTGGCTCTCTCAGCAAGGGCAAAGTTGAAGGCGACAGCATCACTTGCCCGTATCACGGCTGGTCATTTGATGGCAGCGGCAAGTGCACCAAAATCCCCCAGATTAAAACCGGCAAAATACCTGGCCGGGCGAAAATTGATGCCTATCCCGTTTATGAAAAATACGGCGTTGTGTTCGCGTTCTTAGGCGATGCGCCTGAAGCGGAACGTCCACCACTGCCTGTAGTCGACGAATGGGAGCAAGAAGGCTGGCGTACTAATGGCCCCGTGGTCTTTGAGATTGATGCCTACTATGAACGCTCAGTCGAAAATGGCATGGATCCGCTGCATAACGAGTTTGTGCATCCCAATCAGGGTGCACCCTCTCTGGATGAAGAGGATATCGAGCTAAAAGATCAGGAATGGGGCACGTGGTTTGATGCCAAGTTCGGCGCTTACACACAGGCCGAAAATCGCAAGAAAGTATCCGACACAGATGACAGTGCCAAAGACCTGCATGCG
>CBDTTT010000084.1:0-6694 GCA_965363345.1 uncultured Chromatiales bacterium | reverse complement strand
AATTGCCGCCAGCTGCCGGACCTGCGCAGTGATCCGGATGACTTTAAACATATGTACTTCGATTTGGTTTCGATGCCAGAGCAGGGTTTACTGATCTGTAGAGGCGACCGTTTGGAATTGATGACGGAAACAGGCGAAGCTCTGCGAGATTATCCACTCGAAGGCTTTGGTTGGGCGATCCTCGCGCCATCACCCGACAAGTGTTTCACCTACATCGGGAATTGGTTCAGCGGCCAAGTGGTCAAGCTCGATCTCGACAGTGGGGAGATTGCTGCCACCACGGATGTGGCGGAGAAGTGTATGGCTGGTATTGCTGTATTTCCCTAAATAATTGGCCTTAACTGTCTCATCTCAGAATATAATTAGCACAGTATTAGTTCAGCCTTTGCAGTTGCCCTTTTTATAGTCTTATTTGTATCGATGACCATGATGACCTATCAAGCCCATCTTTTTATCGTGCACCGACTCCTGTTATTGAGCCGTAATTCGCTCGTCATCCTTATGACGCTACTCATGCTAGCGTTCACTTCTGTATCTCATGCAGGTGATGATCCCGAGGATGAGTTGGGCAACTGGCTTATCTACAACGGCAGCATTCGCTTTACTGATCGCTGGAGTCTCTTTACCGAAGCACAGGCTCGTTTCTGGGAGCCGGCCTCTAGCCTGCAAGAGTTCTTTGTTCGTGCCATTGGTATTTACGACACGTCTGCTAATACTCAGCTCGGGCTCGGCTATACATGGGTAAAGGGAGAGCCATTTGATGATGCCGAGAATGAGGAGACAACAGAAAATCGTTTGATCGAGCAATTTGCCTTTAAACAGCTGGTGTCTAAAAGCAAAGTGGAGCATCGGTTTCGTTTGGAGCAACGCTGGATAGAAAAGGCGGGAGATACCGATTACCGCAATCGTTTTCGTTATCGTTTACAGGCCACCACGCCACTGTTTAAAGACGGCATCGAGCCGAAAACGCATTTTATTAATATCTACAACGAACTGTTTCTGAATTTTGGTAACACTGAAGATAATTTTGATCAGAACCGTCTCTATGGCGCTTATGGTTATCAGTTCAGCAAGGCCGCCAACTTGCAGTTGGGTGCACTTTGGCAACTCAAGGACGCGCCGCAAGGCTCGGATGACTTCTTCCGGTTGCAAGTTTTCTATACGCACAACTTTGACCTGCGCTGACGTGGATTGATGTCTCTTGTTGCGACCTGATTCGCAGCAAGCGGCGCAGTCGATTTACTCTATTGGTATCTAGCCGTTGCGAGCACTATTCATCTGTTAAAGGCGCTATGGCTTGTGCTATTGTAGATTCATATAAATAACAAAAGTTGGGAGAATGTCATGGTTATGAAAAGGCTATGTGTATTGATGATCACCTTAAGCAGCATGCTGCTTTGGTCAAGTTACAGTTTTGCTGCTGATGAGCCCGCAGTTGCAGCGAAGAAGCCCAATATCCTTATTATCTGGGGCGATGATATCGGCCAGTTCAACGTCAGCGCCTACAACCAGGGCGTGATGGGCTATAGGACACCTAACATCGACAGTATCGCCAGAGAGGGCGCACTGTTTACCGATTGGTATGGGCAGCAAAGCTGCACGGCCGGTCGCGCGGCTTTCATTACCGGACAGTCGCCAATACGCACCGGCCTAACTAAAGTTGGATTGCCCGGCGCACCGGAAGGGATGCAGATAGAAGACCCGACCATTGCCGTGCTTCTTAAAGAGCAGGGTTATGTGACAGGTCAATTCGGCAAGAATCATCTTGGTGACCGCGATGAGATGCTGCCAACCAATCATGGCTTCGACGAGTTCTTTGGCAACCTCTACCACCTTAATGCGGAAGAAGAGCCTGAGAATCCTGATTACCCGGCCGACCTTGAGCTTACCGAAGGCGTTCCCTTCAGCGAGCAGTTTGGTCCTCGTGGTGTTATTCACAGCTACGCCGATGGGCGTATAGAAGATACCGGTCCTCTTACCAAGAAGCGCATGGAAACCGTCGACGTGGAAGTTACCACAGCGGCAATGGGCTTTATGGAACAGGCGGTCGAGGATGACAAACCCTTCTTCGTCTGGTGGAACAGCACACGCATGCATGTCTTTACGCATCTCAAAGAAGAGTCTATTGGTAAGACAGGCTTGGGCGTCTATGCCGATGGCATGGTTGAGCACGATGCGATGGTGGGCGAATTACTTGCCAAGCTCGAGGAGCTAGGCATTGCAGACAACACTATCGTTATGTACAGCACAGACAATGGTGCCGAGGTGTTCACCTGGCCCGATGGTGGCACGACGATGTTTGCAGGCGAGAAGGCTACGCAATGGGAAGGTGGCTTCCGTGTGCCGACTGCTATTCGTTGGCCCGGCGTTATCGAACCCGGCACGATCATCAATGAGATCGCCGCACATGAGGACATGCTGCCCACGCTACTTGCGGCAGCTGGCAATACAGACGTTAAAGAGGACTTACTGAAGGGCGATAAGGTTGGCGGCCGGAAGTACAAGGTCCATCTTGATGGCTACAATTTGCTACCCGCATTGCAGGGCGAGCCTGAATGGCCGCGTAAAGAATTTCTTTACTGGACTGACGACGGCAGCATGGCGGCTTTACGATTCAACAATTGGAAGATAACTTTCCTTAGGCAGAATGCTGAAGGCATGCATGTCTGGGCGGCTCCCTATGAGCAACTTCGCATGCCGATGATCGGTAATTTGCGTATGGATCCGTTTGAACGTGCCGCAGAGGAAGGCATTGGCTATCCACAATGGCAGTTCGAGCACATGTATATGTTCGCGCCTGCTGGATTCTATGTTGGCCAATGGCTGCAGAGTTTCAAAGAATTTCCGCCGCGCCAGAAGCCTGGCAGCTTTAGTCTCGACCGGGTGATGGAGTCGATTACCAGAGCCGCAGGCGACAAATAGTTACGGGTTAACCAACAGCCCCGCTAAGAAAAATAAACGGGCGTCGCTAATGCGGCGCCCGTTTTTACATGAGTTGTTGTGGTTATCTAAGCATCGCCTGAATCTATCCACTTGATACCGGCTTTCTATTAGCCCTATGCTATTAGAAATATCCGGGCAGCCCTATCCGGGTGGTGAGGTTGAAATCACTTCGCCCCATATCCAGCATAAGCAATCTGATTAGCGTCCGTCATACCCCTCCCAAGCCTTAACCTTCATTCAAGAGAAATACTATGAGCACATATCCAAGAACGTTCTCCCATATTGGGATTTCCGTTCCCGATGTAGAAAAGGCAGCCGAGTTCTATAGTGATGTCATGGGCTGGTATCACATCATGGAGCCCACTGTTATCACCGAAGAGGCAGATACACCGATTGGTCAAATGTGCATCGATGTATTCGGCAGCGGCTGGGGTTCTTTTAAGATCGCCCACATGTCCACCGGAGATAAAATCGGTGTTGAAATGTTTGAGTTTAAAAACAATGAGCGCCCGAAAAACTTCGAATACTGGAAGACGAGCACGTTTCATTTTTGCGTGCAGGACCCCGACATTGAAGGGCTTGTAGAAAAAATTGTAGCTCATGGTGGCAAACAAAGAATGCCGATACGTGAATACTATCCTGGCGAAAAGCCCTACAAAATGTGCTATGTAGAAGATCCGTTCGGTCTCATCTTTGAGGTTTATTCACATAGTTATGAATTAACCTATTCGCAAGGTGCGTATTAGCTACGCAAGATACGTATTGGTACTAATTTAATCTCACTAAGCGACTCTTACTGCTAGATTCAGAAATCTATATTGCTAGATTGTGAAACCCATAAGCGCCGTACCTTTTTGCCTTGTGGTACCGCTCGCTATTCAACTGTTGGCTAGTTTCTGACTTCAGAATGAACAGTTTGAAACCTAAGAATGAACAGGTTGGAATTGATGCTGCTCTTACGGGTTACATCTTGTTACTTTTCGATTGTCCATGTTGACCCACCTATGCCGGAGATAGACCCCGATGTTTAAACGAAGTATTTATGGAATTAGCAGTATCGCTGCTGTTTTATCTGTTCCCTTCCTTGCGATCGCGCCTCAGTCAGGGTACGCGCAGCAAATTGAAGAAATTGTTGTGTCTGTCAGACGCAAGAATGAAAGTCTTCAGGACGTTCCTATTGCTGTTAGTGTCCTTAGCGAAGAAACCATTAAGCGCTATGGCATTAACACCACAGAAGACGTTGTTAGATACACGGCAGGTCTTGAGTTTGATGAGGGCTTAGGTGCACAGGACACTCGTATTGTTATCCGTGGTCTATCGCCCACACGAGGTCGTTCCAACGTCGCTGTCCTCGTAGACGGGGTCGATTTTACCGGTGAGGCAATTGGTACTGCCGGTGGCGGTATTCTGGTTAGTCAGCAGTTGCTGGATCTCGAACGTGTCGAAGTTGTTAAAGGTCCGCAGAGTGCTCTCTACGGACGTAGTGCTTTTGCAGGTGCAATTAGTTACGTTACCAAACGACCCAATATGGAGGTCAATGAAGGCTCTCTAAATGTAGAGTATGGTTACGGCAATGATGCACAGGGTATGCGTATTGCGGGTGCTTATGGTGGCGCTATTACTGATGGGTTTGGCCTGCGTGTAAATGCTTTGGCCTACGATCAGGAAGGTTTTTATGAAAATTCTGTGACGAACTCAGATATCGGTGGTTCTAAGGGCTACGGTGTTGCTCTAGCAGGTTTATGGGACAAAGGTGGTATGTTTACCGCCAATGGTCGTGTTGCTTATTCCAGAGATGAATATGAGCCTCAGGCGCAGGCTCGAGTCCAGTCGAATACTAATATTGATATTGATCAGTCTCTTGCTGTGCGCAATGGGCAATCGCCATCACTTATCCAGACAAGTTTCTTTGGACTCCCAGGCGTTGGCGGGATTGGATTCCCTGACTGTGGTGCCCCTGGTCAAGTACAGGAATTGGCGATCCAGAGTTGTAATAGCACTCCGCTAGCCCAGTTTGTTGGTCAGGCTCCGGATGGGGATAGCTTGACAACCTCGCAGAGTGAGAATCCCCGCACTGGTGGTGGCTACAAAGGCACAACGGTCGATACCATAACGGCTACCTTGGGTCTTGAATGGGATACATCAGTAGGCGTCTTCGACTCCTATACTGGTTTCGTCGCTTTGGATTCTAGTCAGCTTCTTGATGGTCAGACCGATGTTATTCGTGCTGGCACTTACACCAACGTAAATAACGACTATACGTTCACGCTACCTGATTGCGGCTTTGTCGATTGTTCGCCATCGCGACAGGAATTTGACTTTAATAACGAAACCCGACTCTTTAGTCAGGAACTTCGCTATTCTACACAGTGGGATGGTCCGATTAATTTGACTGTAGGTGGTTTGGCATGGATCGAGCGTGTTGAGCAAACCAATTTCAGTACGACCATTTCGCCACTTATTTCTCGTGCTCCTGGTCAACTTTTCCCCGATATCAATAGTGTTCCTGCGGCTAACGCATTTATTCCTTTTGTGAATATACCAGGTGCCGACGTTGTTACGCGCGATACTGATAGTTACTCGCTCTATGGCCTTATCGACTGGAGCCTTTCTGAGACACTTACCCTTGGCTTAGAAGGTCGCTACGTAACCGAGAGTCTGGAAGTGTCGGGCACGGGTTGTGACGTTGATGCAACCATAGCGCTGGTCGGTGTGGCTCCTGGCCCACCATCTTCGGGTTGCCCTCAAGACTTTCGTGGTGCTTCTTCGACAGGTATTTCCAACGGTCCCGGCCTTGGGGGATCGCTTCCGGCTGGAACCTATACGCTTGCTGTATTCGATACGACAACAGCTAGCTTTCGCAATAGCTTTTTTGCGCCTAAGGCGACCTTGACGTGGCAGCAGGCTGATAATCAGTTGTTCTATGCTTCTATTGCTGAAGGCGTCAAGCCCGGTGGTATCAGTACCATTACCTCCGGTGCGTTCTTTGACCCAGATAACAATACCTTCGACAAAGAAACACTTCTTGTCTATGAATTGGGTTCTAAGGGTTCGTATTTTGGTGGTAGCGTAGTACTAAACGGGTCAGTGTTCTTTCAGGACTATAGCGATAAGCAAGTTGGCGTAACTCGCTTTGATGTCGACATACAAACTGACGTGGGCGCCATTGAAAATGCTGGCGCAGCTGAGACTTATGGCATCGAATTAGAAACGTCATGGCTTATTACCGACAATCTATCGGTGGGTGCAGCGTACACTTGGCTTCAGTCTGAATATACTGAGTTCACTCAGTTAACCCAGTCTGGTAACAATGTGGCTCGTGACTTGGCTTCCGGTGGTGATGGTTGCGAAAGGGTCATCCCAGGTGTTCCCGGTAATATTGGTACTTGTGTCGTAGACCTCGCTGGTAACAATATAGAAGATGTTCCTGAGCATTCTTTTGTTGGTAATACCCGCTGGCAGGCACCCTTGGTGGGTACCGAAATGGAGTATTTTGCCGATGCCAGTTTTATCTATAAAAGCGAACGCTATTACGATGAATTTAATGCTAAAGAGCTTGACGACTATTGGTTACTTGATTTCCGTGCAGGCTTGACTGGAGACAACTGGGAAGCTATTTTGTTTATCGACAATGTACTTGATGATGATACGGTTAAGTCGGGTATCGAGTTTGGTTCTATTACGGATTCGAACCGTCAGGGCTATATACCACCGTCTCCTGCAGATGGTATCGTTGTGAGTCTGCCTGATC
>CBDTTT010000083.1:0-6712 GCA_965363345.1 uncultured Chromatiales bacterium | reverse complement strand
AAGGGCTGCAGTGAGCCCTCGGGCTGCAGCTTCAACTTAAGGTGTCGGCCACCCACGATGCGCTTGTCGACCACCTTGAAACGGTTGTCGAATAAGGGTTCAGGGAAGGCCTGACCCCACGGGCCGCCATTGCGGATGGCCTCGGCAAGCGACAAATTAATCTCTTTGGTCAGTAGCTTGCCGTCCGACTCCAGAACGCCGACATCGCTGATCTGATCTTTGTATTCAGCAACAGCGGCATCAAATGCACTGCGGAAGGTTTCAAGCTTCTCCTGCTGCAAGCTTAAGCCGGCAGCCATCGCATGCCCACCGAAGCGGTCTATCAAATGCGGATGTTGCGCATCGATATTGGCCAGCACGTCACGCATGTGCACACCTTTGACCGAACGCCCGGAGCCTTTCAACTCGGAACTCCCCGCTTCGGCCGGTGCAAATGCAATAGAGGGACGCTTAACCCGGTCACGAATTTTGGTGGCCACCAAGCCAACGATGCCCTGATGCCAGCTCGCGTCATAAATGCAGTAGCCCCACTCCGGTGCATCTTTCAGTTTGCTATCCAGCTGATCCAAGTGCAGCTCGGCATCCTGCTGCATCTCGTCCTGCAGTTCACGACGCTCTTTGTTGAGCCGGTCGAGTTCGGTTGCCATATCTGTCGCAGACTTCATGTCCGGCGCCAACAAACAATCGATACCCCGGGACATATCCGACAACCGACCTGCCGCATTCAAACGTGGCGCGATACTAAATGCCATATCGGACGCTACCGAATTAGCAATATTGCGATTCGCTATGTTGAATAGAGCTTCGATACCAGGCCGGCTTCTTCCCGCCCGGATTCTCGCCATACCCTGCTCTACCAGAATGCGATTGTTGTGATCCAGTCTCACCAAATCAGCCACAGTGCCGAGTGCCACAAGGTCGAGACAGTTCAACGGTGCACTTTTAGCAACATCGGCAGCTATCGAGCCATTGCCTGCCAAGGCCTTGCCCAGTGCCGCCATAACATAAAATGCGACACCAACGCCCGCGAGCCATTTACTCGGAAAGTCTTCGTTACCCGGTGCATTGGGGTTAACGATAGCGACGGCAGCCGGCAGTTGCTCGCCTGGCAGATGATGGTCGGTGACCACAACATCAATACCCAGGTCATTCGCCCGTGCCACGCCATCAATACTGCTGATACCGTTATCGACCGTAACAATCAGATCCGGTGTCTGCTCTGCAGCCGCTTCGGCAATACCCACCGACAGGCCATAACCAAATTTGAAACGGTCCGGAACCATGTACGAGATGTTTTCGAAACCATAGGCACGCAGGCAGCTCATCATCACCGCAGTCGCCGTAGCACCATCGGCGTCGAAATCGCCCAGCACCAGAATCTTTTCCTGTTGTGCATGTGCCTCCAGCAAGCGTTCAACGGCGGCATCAAGCCCCGATAACTGTCCGACAGGAACCATTCCGCCTAAGCCCAGGCTCAGATCTGAGGGCTGCACTTTTCTCGCCGCATAAATCCGGCGCAATACAGGTGAGAGGTCTTGCGGCAAGCGCTGTTCCAGCAACTTGTCATAGGTTCTGCGACGAATCTCTATACTCACGGGGTATCCCTTAATACTGAACAACCGAATTTAGTACGGTTATTTATAAAAATCATTTGTTACTATCGAAGCATGCAACTCACACTTGAAAGCGCTGGCGGCATCGTTATCCGGTCATGGTCACCGGGCGAACTACTGATTAACGATGACACCATTAGCAGTCACTGCATGCTTCATGGCGATAAAGTCTTTACCGACTGGCAGCCTGCCGCCATAGCCAACATGCACCTGAGCGATTTTACTCAGGCGCTCGAACTGAAGCCGGAGATTATTTTATTGGGTACAGGTGAAACTCAGCTGTTTCCCGGTATCGAACTTATCACGCTCATTATGCAGCAAGGTATCGCCTTTGAAGCGATGGACACCGCCGCTGCCTGTCGCACGTTCAATGTACTCAACGGCGAAGCGCGCTCGGTAGTCGCTGCGCTGCTCGTCTGACAAACGGTCGTTAAGACTTCGGCAAATAGTAGTCCGGGTTAACCGGTTTACCGTTCTTCCTGATCTCAAAATGCAGCAGAATTTGTCGTGATGCTGTCTCGCCCATCAGAGCAATTTTTTGCCCACCCTGAACCCTGTCACCCTCTTTAACCAATAGCTCAGAGTTAAAACCATAAGCACTTAGGTAAGTATCATTATGCTTAATAATTAATAGGTTACCGTATCCTTTCAAAGCATTACCTGAGTAGACAACGATACCACCTGAGGCCGCATTCACGGGCTGACCGTAACTGCCACCAATGTGTATACCCGAGTCTGTCTTGATGGTTTTTTTATAGCCCGCAACGACCCTTCCCCGGGTTGGCCACTGCCAGCCGTTAACCTTTTGCTCGGGTGGGGGTTTGTAGGGTGGCAAGGGTTTGGACTTACTTGCAGAAGCAGAACGTGCGGCCGAACCGGATGCGGGCCGGGTATAACTGCCTTCGCCGGGCACCAGACTAATACTCTGCCCCTCATAAATGAGCGTGCCATCACCAAGGTTATTCCACGCAGCGAGTTCGCGGTAATCGAGACCGTATTGCCAGGAGATAGAGAATAGAGTGTCGCCACGCTGTACCACGTGATAACCCGAAGGCCAGTTCAAGGTGCCGCTGCTGCAGGCAACCAGCAGTGCACAAAACACGCCAAGCAACAGAACTCTGAACACAACTATCCTCTTAACAGAAAGTACGCTACCGCGATCAAGGCCACGACAGACCAGCCGATCACATCAACATACTGACGCAGCTTTGCTTCAAACTTCGGGCCACCCCAGGCAATCAAGCCGGCCACTAAAAAGAATCTGGCACCGCGGCCCACGGCTGAGGCAATCAAAAACGGCACAAACAGCATCGACATCGCACCCGCTGCTATCGTAAATATCTTATAGGGTATCGGCGAGAAGCCTGCGACAAACACCGCCCAGAAACCCCACTCCACAAACCACGCCCGGGCATGCTCGTAGGTCTCCCAGTACCCCCATTGTTGCAAGTAAGGCTCGATCATATCTAAAGCAAACACACCAATTGCAAAGCCGGCCATCCCGCCAAACACTGAGGCAATCGTGGTAATCCCGGCTAAACGCCAGGCTGATTCAGGCTTTGCCAGCACCATGGGTGCCAGCATCACATCAGGTGGAATCGGAAAGAAAGAGGATTCGGCAAAACTCAAGCACCCCAAAAACCAGGGTGCTTTTGGATGCTTTGACCACTCCAGCACCTTGTCCATCAATACAGAAAATATGCGCATGCAATCAGTCTTCAACCATCGGGACGAAAGCGACTTTACCGAGTATCTCTTCCTCAAACGCAGGTTCAGAGCCAGGCTCATTGGCGGTAATCCGTATTAAGGTCTGCGCTTCATCCTGTCGCCCTACCGGCATAACCAAACGACCACCGGGTGCCAACTGATCCAGCAACTTCTGTGGAATCTCGGGCGGTGCTGCCGTCACAATAATGCCGTCAAAAGGTGCCTGACCGGGCCAGCCACGATGGCCATCATCGCGACGCAAACGAATATTGGCTACGTTTAACTCAGACAAACGCTTGCGCGTCTCCCGCAACAGGGGGGCCACCCGCTCAATCGAATAGACCGTGCCAACCAATGGCGACAGGACAGCTGTCTGATAACCACAACCCGTGCCTATCTCCAAAACCTTTTTCATCTTACGCAAGCTGCCATCCGGCTCTTCAAGCAAAGCCTGCGTCATAAGTGCCACAATTAAGGGTTGGGAAATGGTCTGACCGAAGCCTATCGGTAAGGCATCGTCTTCGTAAGCACGGCTTGCCAAAGCCTCTTGCACAAACATATGACGTGGCACATTACGCACGGCATCCAGCACTCCGGCATTACTAATACCGTTTTCCATCAAGCGTTTTATCAAGCGCTCACGGGTGCGTGGCGAGGTCATGCCAATCCCCTGAATTCGGGATTGATTCACTTAGACAAGCTCTTAGGCAACCAACTGGCCAATTGCTCGATGTGATCGTGACGGGTTAAATCAACCTGCAAGGGTGTGACAGACACACGGTTGTGTTCGATGGCATAAAAATCCGTCCCAGGCCCGGCAACCTGGCCTACACCAGCAGGACCAACCCAGTAAACATCTCGGCCCTTCGGATCACGCATCGGGATTACGGGCTCGGAGCGATGCCGGTTGCCCAGACGCGTCGATTCAAACCCCTGCAACTCGTTGTAAGGCACATCGGGGACATTGACGTTTAAAATAGTATCAGTGGGCAATGGGTTTTCAAGTAACTGCAGTACCAGGTCTCTTGTGGCCTGTGCTGCCGTATCAAAATGCTTGGGGTTCTCGCCGGCCAAGGAAACAGCAATAGCAGGCAAACCCAGAAAACGCCCTTCAACCGCCGCAGCTACTGTGCCCGAATAAAGCACATCATCGCCCAGGTTCGAACCGTGATTAATGCCGGAGACCACCATATCGGGGTCTTCATCTAACAAACCGGTAATCGCAAGATGCACACAATCTGTCGGGGTGCCATTAACGAAATAGATACCGTCACGCGTCTGATTAACCCGCAGCGGCATATCGAGGGTTAGAGAGTGACTCGCACCACTTTGGTTACGATCTGGAGCAATGATGGTGAGTTCGCCCAAATCCTTAAGCCCGATAGCCAGAGTCGCTAGGCCCTCCGCATGGTAACCGTCATCGTTGCTAAGCAAAATTTTCATGTGCACTCAATAAACCTGTTTGCAGAAGGAACTGCCAGAGACTAAAACTGGTCAAAACCAACAATAGCGTGCATTCTCTCATTAATTAGAAAGCTTCGGACAGTCTTTTTACCCTATATGCCAACCACAGGCTCTGACGTCATGACCGACAAAAAAGACCCATCAAGTGATGACCTCGATCTGTTCCGACAGACGCTGGGACAAACCACCCCCATCAAACAACGCGCCCGACATCAGCACCGCTCACCCCCAAAACCAATAGCGGTTATGCGTCGTCGTGATGAACGTGCCGCTTTGGAAGAATCATGGAACGATATTCCACCGGATGATATCGCCGACGAACTCAGCGAAACAATGATCTATCAATCACAACGGGTGAACAAGAAGGCGTTTAGGGAGTTGCGCCGTGGCAAGCTTGCGATACAGGACTACACTGATCTGCATGGCATGACGGTTACTGAGGCCATGAAAGAACTTCGCGACTTCATCCGCTACGCCAGCGACAAAAATTTGCGTTGTGTGCGCATCGTAACGGGCAAGGGATTGCGCTCGAAAGAAGGCCCGAAGATACGACCGAAAGTGATGAAGTGGCTGCAACGCTGCGAGGTTGTCCTGGCCTACGCTCCAGCACCACAACATGATGGTGGCTCCGGCGCCCTCTATGTGCTGTTGGGCTAGCCCTTCAGGCGCGCAACCAAAGCCTTCATCGCTGCCTGAGTTTCATCGCTAAACCAATACTCTGTTGTCACCTCCGCATCATTCGCATCAGCCAGCTGCTGCAACAAATCTGCTTTGGCCTGCAAACGCGTGGTATTCATCGCTATGGGTGGCAATTGAGTTAAACGCTGTGCCCAGGCGACGGCAGCCGGAATTACAGCATCAGGTTCACGCAGCTCATCAACCATACCCAATGCCAATGCATCAGCAGGACTAATCAACTTGCCCTGCATGGTGAGCTCCTGAGCTTTTCGTGGCCCAACCAATGATGCCAATACACGGCCAATGGTTGACGGCACTGGCAGACCGACCTGCACTTCATTCAGACCAATCTTAAATTCACCGGCAGTAGCAACCCGATAGTCGCAATGCAGAGCCAGCACAGCACCGCCCGCCGGACTATGCCCGGTGATCGCAGCAATCATCGGTACCGGACTCGAAGCGATGGCGTGCATCAGATCCATAAAGGCGACCCAGAACTCAAGCATTTCGGCACGCTCGAGTTGCATCAATGCAGGCACGTCCACGCCACCACTAAACATACCCGGGCGACCCGATATAACGATGGCTGCAGCGCCCTGCTCACAAACTTCGCTGTGGACCGCACGCAAGGCATTTACAAACGCGGTATCCATCGCATTTGCCGGAGCTTTATCCATATGGATCTCAACCACCTGACCGTGACCAGTCTCGGTTCCGGAACCATGTTCAATAACATCGAGCATCTTTAACACCTTTTACGAATAACGTTCCGCTAAATCATTACGCATTCAAACGGAATTGCCAAGCCGGAAGCGTAACAGCATATCAAGCACTGTCGTGGCAAAGGCACCGGGTGGCAAACTGAATGACAAACTAAGCACAGAACCTGCCGACTCATCTACCAGGTCCCACTCAAGCTCACTCACCGGCAGCCACATCGAGCGACGATGCCGTCGCAAACCTTCCTTTTCCAGCAACGCGGTAACCGCGGGAAACGTGGCAAAAAACACCTCTTCTGCAGCAGCTAGTCGGCCACGCCCCGCACCCCACAGCGCGCCGGTAGGACGCCCCTCGGCAGCCGCTCCACACAAAGCTGTGTAGCTATCCAGATCACCATCGCGGTCTGACAAGGGCACATCACCAGCCTCAGAATCATTGCTACAATAATTCCAGTTTAATCCTTCAACTCTTTGATTAAGATACATATTAAATAGTGCGGATCGCAATGCCGAATAAGCAATACTGCGCTT
>CBDTTT010000082.1:0-6732 GCA_965363345.1 uncultured Chromatiales bacterium | reverse complement strand
CCATCGAAACCCACCGCAGGCGAGCGATAAACTTTAGATAAGCAAAGTTCACCAAACTCCGAACGAAGCTCATGAACGGCTTGTTGAATATTTTTTGCGGCATCAATATTGCTACCGCCGCTAACAAACACCCGTGGCATCAGGTCTTGCTGCCCCGTTCGACAATCACGCCGACTTCACTCGAATGCTTTACCGCCCCTGGCTTACTTACCCGCACCCGCACCCAGGGTACGCTGTAATCTTCACGGATATGAGCGGCAACCCGGTCGGCCAATGTCTCGACGAGCTTAAACCGCCCTTCCTGCACCAACGCTGTAACCGTCTGAGATACCGATTTGTAATCGACGCAATATTGAATGTCTTCGGTTTCGGCGGCTTTCGACAGGTCTGTGCCCATATCAAGATCGATATTTACGGTCTGCATCATCTTCCTTTCCCAGCCCCAGATGCCAACGATACACTCGATTTCGAGGTCTCTAATAAAGACCACATCCATAACCAATCTCCAAAACAGGACGCCGTAAGCGACCTGAGAATAAAGGGGAAAAAATAAATAGCTGGCTAAATAGCCGGCAATTCATCCAACTGCCAACGAGCCCTTGCAACCACACCCGCTTTTGCTGATTGCCCCGAAGCAAACCTTTGTGCACCAGCAAAAGCCACCATAGCACCGTTGTCTGTGCAGTATTCCTGACGAGGATAAAACACCTGCCGACCTCTGCCACTCATCTCCGTCTGCAGGTCTTCACGAAGTTTTCGATTCGCACTAACGCCACCCGCAACCACTAATGTTTCATAGCCTGTCTGATCCAAGGCACGCAGTGATTTCTTTACTAAGGTTTCTACTGCTGCACACTGAAAAGAATTCGCTAAATCAGCGCGAGCCGATTCATCTAATCCGTCAGCAGCTTCGAGCTCACGGACCTTAAGCATGACAGCCGTCTTCAAGCCGCTGAAACTAAAATCAAGTCCGGGCTTCTTTAACATCGGTCGTGGCAAAGCATATTTATCTTCTTTGCTTTGCTCAGCCAACGCTGCCAACGCCGGCCCACCGGGATAAGGCAGATTAAGCAACTTAGCCGTCTTGTCGAACGCCTCACCTGCTGCATCATCAAGCGACTCGCCAATAACTTTGTAGTGACCGGGTGCCGCAACATCAACTAGCAAGGTATGCCCGCCAGATACCAGCAAGGCGACAAAGGGGAAGTCCGGAGCTTTCTCTTCAAGCATCGGCGCAAGCAAGTGCGCTTCCATATGATGCACGGGTATTGCGGGAATACCCCAGGCCATCGCTAAACCGGTTGCAACTGTACCCCCAACCAAAACAGCGCCGATCAGACCCGGACCTGCTGTGTAGGCCACTCCATCGAGCTCAGTGGCAGATATTCCGGCCGTTTTCAGAGTTTTATCGACTAAAGGGAGCAATTTCCGAATGTGATCACGTGAGGCAAGTTCCGGCACAACGCCGCCATACTGAGCATGCAGACTGATCTGGCTATACAACTCGTGCGCCAGAATGCCCCTCGCAGAGTCGTAAATGGCCACGCCAGTCTCGTCACAACTGGTCTCAATTCCCAATATAAGCACGGTATTCCTCTAATTTATTGTCCAAAAACAAGCCTATCGGCTGATTTGGGGGTGCAGGCAGTTCAGGGCAGTCTGAACCATTCGGAGAGCAACTGTTTCATAATTTTGCAATTCTAGTGACTCCGAGGTATATTTTCGCCCCCGCCAGCATAAGCGCTGGCTTTTTTTGTCCCGATTTTTTGTTTTGAGGAATTAAGTGTGCCAAGCGTACGCGTAAAAGAAAACGAACATTTTGACGCAGCACTGCGTCGGTTTAAGCGGTCTTGCGAAAAAGCAGGCATCCTTTCCGAGTTGCGTCGTCGTGAGAGCTACGAGAAGCCCACCCAAGAACGTAAGCGTAAAAGAGCTGCTGCAGTAAAACGCCAGCTGAAACGCAATTCTCGAGAAACTAATCGCAACGTACGTCTCTACTAAGAGTCGCACGGCCGGATAGGCAGACAATATGGTCTGCCAGATCCGGAGCAAAAAGTTTCAACAGGAAGTTTTTTCAACCACAGACTTCCGAAAGCATTCCCCGAGTTCTGTGACCTTCACGTTAACTTGTGAGCTCCATGTCTCTTAAGAATCAAATCAAATCTGATATGAAAGATGCGATGCGCGCTGCTGAAAAAGAGCGCCTGAGCGTTATTCGTATGCTGCTTGCTTCGATCCAGAAACGTGAGATCGATGAACGGCGTGATCTTGATGACGCAGAACTCATCGCGGTAATCGAAAAGCAAATTAAGCAACATCGCGATTCAGCCAAGCAATACAGCGATGCGGGCCGTGAAGACCGCGCAGAAGCAGAACTATCTGAAGCTTCGGTACTCACCATTTACCTACCCGAACCCCTCAGTGCCCCAGAGCTCGATGCACTTATCGAGCGCGTTATTAGCGATACCGGTGCCAGCAGCATGAAAGACATGGGCAAGGTGATGGCGGCGATCAAGAGCGAGGCTCAAGGCCGAGCAGACATGGGCGCCCTAAGCGGCAAGATTAAAGCCAAGCTGGCAGGCTAAAGTCCTTTATCTGCAAGGCTTTATTGTTAGACCGGCTCCAAACTCTGCGCCATATTAAACAAAGCAGCATCGGGCATAGACTCCGCATCTCCGGCGGCTTATTCTGCACAATCGTATTGCATCTTTTAGCGCTACTAAAATAATAACAACAAGCGGCGGTCACACCAGGCAATGGCAGGACGTATACCACAAGATTTTATTGACGATCTGCTGAATCGCGCAGACCTGAGTGAAGTCATTGGCAATCGCATTGCGCTCAAAAAAGCGGGACGCGAATACAAAGGTTGCTGTCCTTTTCACAACGAAAAAACACCCTCTTTTACCGTCAGTCCTGACAAAGGCTTTTATCATTGCTTCGGTTGCGGAGCACACGGCTCTGCAATCGGGTTCCTGATGGAACACGATAAACTCGAGTTCATCGAAGCGATAGAAGAACTTGCGTCATTGGTTGGTGTTGATGTTCCCCGCGAAGCTGGCAGCAATGATCAACCGACCCATTCCAATGCCCCCCTCTACGAATTGCTAGGCAACGTCGCAAGCTTTTATCAGGAACGACTAAAGCAATCACCCGAAGCAATCGAGTATCTCAAAGCGCGCGGACTTGATGGTGAAACCGCGCAGCGTTTTCTGGTCGGTTTTGCACCGGCAGGCTGGGACAATCTACTCAAACATTTGGGCGAGCAAAGCACTAGCCGTGAGAACCTACTCACCACCGGCATGCTCATCCGCAAAGAAGATAGGGTTTACGATCGCTTCCGGGAACGGGTTCAATTTCCGATCCGGGACAGCCGCGGTCGCATCATCGGTTTTGGCGGCCGGACCATGGATGGCAGCGAACCCAAATACCTGAACTCACCCGAGACCCCCTTGTTTCATAAAGGGCGGGAACTCTACGGCCTATATGAGGCTCGGCAGGCGCTGCGTAATATTGAACGCCTACTGGTGGTTGAGGGCTATATGGATGTAATCAGCCTATCGCAGCACGGCGTGCACAATGCGGTCGCAACGCTGGGCACAGCCACAACACCCGATCACCTAAAACGGATCTTCCGCATCACTCAGGAAGTTGTTTTCTGTTTTGATGGAGACCGCGCTGGTCGTCAGGCCGCATGGCGAGCACTACAAGTAAGCCTTCCGGAAATGAAAGAGGGCCGTCAGATTCGCTTCCTCTTCTTACCTGATGGCGAGGATCCTGACAGTATAGTGCGGCAGGAAGGTGGCGCAGGACTCGAGCAACGACTTGACCAGAGCCTCGCGCTTTCCGACTACATGCTGCGCGAGCTGCGTGAACAAACTGACATGGAGAGCATGGATGGTAGGGCCCGTTTAGCAGAACTGGCAAAGCCGTTGCTGCGTGAGTTGCCGGATGGCGTTTACCGCGACCTGCTAAATCAGCAGCTCGCAAGAGAGGTAGGGCTCAATAGCGAGCGCCTGAGTCAACATATCGGCGAGTCGGCTGAGCATGACATGCCTTCTCACGGCCGGCCCTTGATGCGCCCATCAAGCACCGGACGGGTAACGCCGGTAAGACATGCGGTAAGAGTGATACTGCACTATGCTCAATCGATTACGAATATCGAGATACCGGACGAACTGCCAAATATCGACCAGCCAGGCGTGCCTTTGCTTATGGAACTTTTGGATGCGGTACGCAGTCAAAAAAACGTCAACTCAGGTGCGCTCATCCAACGCTTTCATGATCGTCCAGAGCGGAATGCTCTGGAAAAACTGCAGGGCTTGCCTATTCCGGCACTCGAGAATGCATCTCAGGAGCTCAATGACACCCTTCTTCGTATTGTCTCAACGGCACATGAAGAAAGGCTTGAAGACCTGACACGCAAAGTCGAAGAAGGTCTTGATGCTGATGAGCTAGCAGAGCTGCGCGAACTGCATCAGTGGAAAGCAGCGAGTCGCCGCAAAACCACTAGTGCCTGAAGAGCAGGCGAAACAGCGCGCATTTTAAAAATTTAGGGCAGACAGCAAATGCTGTTCTGCAAAAATAGAACTTTAGGGACTGCTACAAGCCATATACAGCAAGCATCTATTAAAAAGGCGCCTACCACCGGCCTCTCAGAACTTGAAAATATAGCGTGGCGGCAGGCATTTACGTACAATTGCGGGCTTTGCGCGGTCAGCGTAACAATCCGCAGATACTAATCTCGAGGAAAACCTGTGAGCGAAACAGCTAAAAGCCCGGCTTCAGAGAACAATACTAAGAAATCGAAGCAATCACGGTTAAAACTGCTTATTGCCCGTGGCAAAGAGCAAGGTTACCTCACCTACACCGAGGTGAATGACCATCTGCCCAACGACATCGTCGATCCTGAGCAGATTGAAGACATTGTTAACATGATTAACGACATGGGCATTACGGTTCATGAGCAGGCACCTGATGCCGACTCTATCGTGCTGTCCGACGCCGCTGTGACCAATGATGAAGAGGCTCAGGAAGAAGCCGAAGCCGCCATCGCAACAGTTGATAGTGAGTTTGGTCGCACCACTGACCCTGTCCGCATGTACATGCGCGAAATGGGTACGGTTGAACTGCTGACCCGTGAAGGCGAAATCGAAATCGCCAAGCGTATTGAGAAAGGCCTGAATCAGGTTAAAGCAGCCGTACTTGTCTTCCCACCGACAATCGACACTCTGGAACACGTATGGACAGCGGTTAAAGCCGGTGAAACCAAACAGCCTGATCTGATGGTTGCATTTATTGATCCACATGCACCCGACGTTGTCGCTCCTGCCGCACCCAAAGGCGAAGAAGACGAGGAAAAAGAAGTCGATCTCGGACCAGATCCTAAAGAAGTCGCCAAAAAATTCCGTTCCGTTTTTGCACGTCAGAAAAAAATTCTGGAAGCTCTTGATGAGCGCAATGCAAAACCAGGGAAGAAGACCCAAGCTGAACTGGAGAAGCAGCGGCAAATGCTGATTGATTCTGTGTCCTTTGTAAAACTTGCGCCAAAATTGTTTGATCTGCTGGTATACGGACTGCGTGAGTCGATTCAGAACATCCGCAAATGCGAACGCCACATCATGTCTATCTGCATTAAAGAAGCAGGCATGCAGCGTAAAGAGTTCATTGCCAGTTTTCCGAAAAATGAAACAAACCTTGAGTGGATCGACAAGCACATTCGCGCCAAGCGCAAGTATTCGTCTACGTTAGCGAAGATGAAAGATGAGATCCTTCGTACACAACGCAAACTAGTGGCTATTGAAGCACGTAGCTTGCTGACTATCGCAGAGATCAAAGAGATCAATCGCGAAATGACACTCGGCGAAGCTCAGGCACGTCGTGCGAAAAAAGAAATGGTTGAAGCCAACCTGCGTTTGGTTATCTCTATTGCGAAAAAGTACACCAACCGTGGTTTGCAGTTCCTTGATCTCATTCAGGAAGGCAACATTGGCCTGATGAAAGCCGTCGATAAGTTTGAATACCGTCGTGGTTACAAGTTCTCGACTTATGCAACCTGGTGGATTCGTCAGGCAATCACCCGTTCAATTGCAGATCAGGCCCGTACCATCCGTATTCCGGTGCATATGATCGAAACGATCAACAAGCTAAACCGTATCTCTCGTCAGATGCTTCAGGAAATGGGTCGCGAACCTGCCCCTGAAGAACTGGCAGAGCGTATGGATATGTCAGAAGAGAAAGTACGTAAGGTTCTGAAGATTGCGAAAGAGCCTATCTCTATGGAAACCCCGATCGGTGATGATGAAGATTCACACCTCGGCGATTTCATCGAAGACGTTACTGAAGATTCACCGATTGATGCGGCAACCGGCTCAAGCCTGAGAGAAACAACTAGCTCTGTACTGGCCGGCTTGACCCCACGTGAAGCTAAAGTGCTGCGCATGCGCTTCGGTATCGAAATGAACACCGATCACACGCTTGAAGAAGTGGGCAAGCAGTTCGACGTTACCCGTGAGCGTATTCGTCAGATCGAGGCCAAAGCCCTGCGTAAACTTCGCCATCCTTCACGCAGTGATCAGCTCAGAAGCTTTCTGCTAGAAGACTAAGGCAACGCGCACCGCAAGAAACAAAAAGGCCGTCTGAACTCATGTTCAGACGGCCTTTTTTTATTGCCTCGCTAAAGCACCGGCTAGGTATCGGGTGCTCCCATATCAAACTCGGGGTAGAGTTCGT
>CBDTTT010000081.1:0-6781 GCA_965363345.1 uncultured Chromatiales bacterium | reverse complement strand
GATGTTCGAGCTGGAAGAAGCCCGTTCGCTTGTCGATGCAGCCGGAGCAGCAGTTATTGGCTTGCATGCCCATACCGGTAGCGGCATTTTGCAGTCGGATAACTGGCACTACGTGGCGCGCCAATTGGTCGATGCGCTGAAAGTCTTTCCGAATGTGAAATTCCTCGACTTAGGCGGTGGCTTGGGTATTCCTGAGAAACCCGGTCAGCTGCCGCTGGATATGAGTGCTGTGTCTGAGTCTCTTGACGCTGTTAAAGCAGAGTTTCCGCAATTGGAGCTCTGGATGGAGCCCGGACGTTATGTGGTTGCCAATAGCGGTGCATTGCTGACGACTGTTACTCAGACCAAAGGCAAAGGCGAAGTGCGTTACGTCGGTGTGAGTACGGGCATGAACTCATTGATTCGGCCTTCGCTCTACGGTGCTTATCATGAGATTGCGAATCTGAGCAAAGTTGATGAGCCACCGAGTGAGGTGGTGTCAGTTGTCGGGCCTATTTGTGAAACCGGTGACCGTCTTGGTGTCGATCGCTTGTTGCCGCCGACGGAAGAGGGTGACGTGCTGTTGATTGCCAACGCCGGTGCCTACGGTTACGTTATGGGCTCAAACTACAATCTACGGGGCATTGCTCCGGAGTTTATTGTTTAGGCATATTTAGGTCGCAGTAACAAAAAAGCCCGGAGCGTTGCTTCGGGCTTTTTTATTGGATGAGATCGGGTTCAGGTGGTTACTTCGTAGAAGATGCGCCTCGCAGTTTTCTTGCCAATCATCTTGGCGATCATTCCCTGAGCTTTATCCTGTGTGCGTATGTCATCAACAAACCCATCCTGAAATGCCTTGAGTTGTGCCAGACGCTCCGGGTCGGTTTCTTCAGTTGCTGCAGCCACTTCCCGCATGTAGACCTCAGCATAGCGTTGCGCGCAGTCGGCCAAATCTTCGTAGCGCTCTCTGGGGAACAGCCCGTAGATTGAGGATTCGTTGTGGTACTTTTGCATCCAGCCGGGGTAACGGTCTTTTACGTCAAAAGAGTCGTAACTGTTCTTGATTTCGACGAGCGGCTTAACGTGTTGTTCGATGTAGCTGTCGTCGTTAAAGGGCAGGTTTACATTGAGGTGCGCGATGCACTTACGCTTCGTGAGCATACAGAAGAAGATAAAGATCGGAACGTTCTTTGTCGCTTCCGGGTAGGCAATGATATTGAGTTGATCGATAGGCGGCACTTTTACTTTAAACCGCATGCCAAATACTTTGCGAAAGTCATTCCCTGACCAGTTGTAGTGGTCGGCATCTACCAGCCTCAGAAACGACTTCGGGCTGGCCAGTTCCGGCTCAAGTGGCATCACATTCATTTCGGTTGAAGCACTGATGGTGCCTATGACTGAGTCAAATAGCGTATTTTGATCCATGCTCATTGTTCCCCTATCAATTAAGCTGCTGTTAAGTAGTTTCTACTGATGGCGTTTTCTTAATTCTTCCGCAATATCACCAAGGCACAAACCACTGTTGTTGAGCAGTACCAGTAGGTGGTACATAAGGTCGGCCGATTCGGAGGCGAGTTTTTCCTTGTTGCCCTGGATAGCTTCTATCACCGTCTCGACCGCTTCCTCACCCACCTTCTGGGCGATAAACGGGATGCCACGCTGGCGCAGGAGGGCGGTGTAGCTTTCATCGGGAGACGCTTTGCTGCGTTCTTCGATAATGGCTTCCAGTTCAGATAAAAATTCGATATTGCTCATGCTGGTCTCTCGATAATACGGCTTTGCCGTATGCGTATTTAAGTTCGGATTTCTATGTTTTTTGTCTTGAGGAATGCTTTCAGGTCACCGATTTCGATAACCGACTTATGGAACACGCTCGCAGCCAAGCCACCATCGGCACAGGCGATGTTGAACACGTCCGCAAAGTGCTGCATTTCACCCGCTCCACCTGAGGCAATCAGAGGTACATTACAGACGGCGCGTATTTCACCGAGTTGTTTCAGATCATATCCCTGACGAACACCATCCTGATTCATGCAGTTCAGCACAATCTCACCGGCACCGCGCTCCTGAACTTCTTTAACCCAATCGGCAGTGATTCTTCCCGAGTGTTTGGTTTTATCGGGGTCGCCGGTGTATTGGTAAACACGATAGCTGTTATCTTCTTCACGGCTGTCGATGCCGATAACGACGCACTGAGAACCAAAGCGCTTGACCAGTTTATTTATTAGGTCGGGGTTCGCGAGAGCAGGGCTGTTGACCGAAATTTTATCGGCACCGTAATTGAGCACCTCTTCCGCATCTTTAATGGTTTTGATGCCACCGGCAACACAGAAGGGGATATCGAGTATCTCAGCTACGCGGTTGATCCATTGGCGGTCTACCGTGCGGCCATCCGGACTCGCGGTGATGTCATAGAAGACGAGTTCATCGGCGCCCTCATCGCGATAGCGTTCGGCAAGTTCAAGAATATCGCCCACAACCTCGTGGTTGCGGAACTGCACCCCTTTAACTACCTGGCCATCGCGTACATCGAGGCAGGGAATTATCCGTTTTGCGAGAATAGCTGTATCTCCTCAAGCGTTAAGCGGCCATCAAGCAAGGCTTTACCGGTAACGACACCGTTGGCACCGGTGGCTTTCAATTTCGGTAGGTCTGCTGCTGATGCAACGCCACCTGAAGCAATAAATTTTGCATCGGGATAACGACGCGAACATTCGCTATACAGATCAAAGTTCGGACCTTCCAGCGTGCCGTCTTTATCGATGTCGGTGCACAGATAGTGAATGCCACCGTTGGCTGTAAAGTAGTCGAGCAGATCCCACAATGTTTTGTCACCTGCTTCAGTCCAGCCATGGGTCTGTGGCACGGGCACGCCGTTGTCATCGATGAATACATCAAACGCGAGTACGACATGTTCGCCGCCAACCTGCTTAATCCAGTTGGCAACTTCTTCGGGTTGCTGCACGGCGGTTGAACCGATAACGACCCGGTCTGCACCCGCATCAAGTAGTAGCTGCACCCGCTCAAAATCACGAATACCGCCGCCGACCTGCACCTTGAGCGAGAGCTCACTGGTGATGCGGCGAATGACATCGATATTAACCAGTTCACCGCTGCGGGCACCGTCAAGATCAACTAAATGTAAGCGTTCTGAGCCCGATGCATGATAACGCGCGGCGATATCCACAGGGTCTTGATCGTATTCGGTGACCTGATCGAAATCGCCTTTATACAGGCGTACGCAGCCGCCATTCATCAGATCAATTGCAGGTATAACTTCCATGAATCTATCCAGTAACTGTTCTAGTAGTTGTTGATAAAGTTGCGCAGCAGTTGAGCACCGGCGGCGCCGGAGCGCTCCGGGTGAAACTGAGCGGCAACAAAGTTGTTCTGTTCGGCAACGGCTGTAAATTCATTGCCATAGTCAGCAGTGCCAATAGTTGCATCACACACAGGTAGTGCAAAACTGTGCACAAAGTAGAAGTACGCTTCGTCTGCAATGTTCTCAAACAGCGGCGAATCTTTCTGCTGTTTTACTTTATTCCAGCCCATATGCGGCACCGGCCGGTCTTTTGCTGGTGCGAACTTGCTCGCCTTCCCGGAAATAATGCCTAAGCAGCTGGCATCGTCTTCCTCTGATGCATCAAACATGAGTTGCATCCCGAGACAAATGCCGAGCACCGGTTGTTGCAGTTCTTTAATGAAATCCACAAGGTCTGCATTACGCAGGCGCTGCATAGCGTCTGCCGCGGCTCCGACACCTGGCAGTATGACGCGGTCTGCGTTGCCAATGATTGATTTATCGATGGTGAGCTCGGCTTCGACTCCCAGGCGTTGTAGCGCGAAGGTGAGCGATGCGATGTTAGCGCCTCCACCGTCAATAATTGCGAGTGATGCAGCCATTTATAGAGTGCCTTTGGTGCTGGGTAGGTCATTACCTTCGCGGGCAAATGCCTGACGTAGCGCCCGACCTGTCGCCTTGAAACAACCTTCGATCATGTGATGTGCGTTCTCGCCCTTAACTGAAACATGAATAGCTGCAGCAAGTGTGTCGCTTAGTGAGCGGAAAATGTGAGGCACCAGTTCAGTGGGTAAACCTCCAACAGCCTCGCGGTCGAACTCACCCTCAAACACCATGAACGGCCGGCCACCCAGGTCGATGGCAACGCTGGCCTGTGCTTCATCCATTGGCACAGTAAAGCCGTAGCGACCGATACCACGCTTATCACCGAGCGCCTCTTTAAGAGCCTGACCAAGCACCAGAGCAACGTCTTCGACGGTGTGATGTTCATCTATTTCCAGGTCGCCTTTGCATTTGACAGTGAGTGAGAAACCACCGTGTTTGGCAACCTGTTCCAGCATGTGATCGTAGAAGGCAATGCCGGTATCAATATCGGTGGTACCAGCAGTATCAAGATCGACGCTTAACTGAATATCTGTTTCTTTGGTCTTTCTATTAACCGTTGCTACGCGCGGCGGGCGAGCAATGTCACGTGCGATTTTTGCCCATGCGCCAGAATCTGTCGGATCGATCAGTACTCCGGTAACGCCAATGTTAATCGCGAGGTCGAGATCGGTTTGCCGATCGCCTATAACGTAACTGTTGTTACGATCGACTTTGTTGTCTTTCAGAAACGGCGTGAGGAGTCCGGGCAGAGGCTTGCGGCAATTGCAGCTGTCCTCTGAGAAGTGCGGGCAAATTAATACGTCACGAAATTGAATTCCCTGCGATGCAAACAGTTCAAGGATAAAGTTCTGAGCTTTCGTGAAATCCTTTTCCGGAAAACTATCGGTACCAAGACCATCCTGATTGCTAACCATCACAAAATCAAAGCCGGCGTCGCGCAGTTCGAGCATCGCAGGAATCACGCCGGGGACGAGTTCAACTTTGTCCAGACTGTCGACTTGCTTGTCGCTGGCAGGTTCGATAACCATAGTGCCATCGCGATCGATGAAAATAATTTTGTCGCTCATTTGCTATCGCTCATTTTGAGAGTATCCAATGCGTTAATCAGTTGGTCATTTTCTTCGGGAGTGCCAACTGTGATGCGGAATCCGTTTGGCGCGGATTTATCTTTACTGAAGTCACGAATGCGTACGAAGCCTGCTTCGGTTGCAGCAATAACGTCTTCCGGGTCGGTTGCGGTGACAAAAATGAAGTTGGCATCACTGGGCCAGACGGTACTGAACCCTGTATTGCTCTTGCAGTATTCGAGCAGGCGCTCACGTTCACTCTTGAGGGTCGCAATGCGCTGCAACTGCTCGCTGCGGTTGGCCGGATCCAATGCCGCAAGCACAGCTTCCTGACAGGGTTTCGGGTAAGAGTAGGGCGGCAGTATCTGCTGCAGGTAACCAATGATTTGCGGGCTCGCAATGACAGCACCGCAGCGCACGCCAGCCAGACCTAGCGCCTTTGAAAGAGTGCGAAGTACCACCACATTGTCGAAACGACTGACAAGTTCAGTAGGGTCATAGTTTGCAAACTCGGTGTAGGCAGCATCGATAACAACAAGGCCTTTGCCCTGCAGTGATTCACAGAGAGCTTCGAGTTCGGTCTGTGAGACGCTATTACCCGTCGGGTTGTTTGGTGAACATATGAATACGAGTTTGCTGGTATCACTCCAGTTATTCAGGATGCTACTAACATCGAGCGCATAGCCCTGTTCGCTGAGTAGGGGGATTTCCTTTATCGCCGCACCCTGAACATCGGCGTACACGCGGTACATGCCAAAGGTGGGCGGGTTGATGACAATTTCATCGGTACCGGACCTGCAGAAACTGCGAATCAACAGATCAATACCTTCGCTGCTGCCACGGGTTACCAGTAGACAGTCCGGATCGACACCGTAAAAGTCAGCCAACCGTGCGGTGAGTTCCCAAGGTCGCTCATCGGGATATCGGTTGAGTTCTTTCAGGCTGATGCCGGTTGATGGTGCAATCGGACTCCAGGGAGATTCATTGGCATTCAGGCGCAGTACACCCTCTGCATAGGTCGCTGCGACATAGGGCTTAAGCGCGCCTATTTCAGGCCGCACAAGTTTCTGAGCCGTCGAGCTCAAGAGTTTTTGTCCTCATCAGTCGCGTCTTCAATACGGACGAGCACAGCTTGTGCATGTGCATCCAGACCTTCGAGCCCCGCTAATGTGGTAACCGTAGGCTCCAGTGCTGTTAAGCCGGCATAGGTCAGCTCTTGCACAGATATCTGCTTCTGGAACGCAGCAAGCGACAAGCCGCTGTAGGAGCGGGCATAACCGTAAGTCGGCAGTACGTGATTTGTGCCACTGCAATAATCGCCAACTGATTCGGGTGTCCACGGGCCCAGAAATATCGAACCTGCATTGACTACTTTCGGCAGACATTCACGAGCATTCGTGACCTGAATAATTAAGTGCTCGGAGGCATACGCATTGGCTACGTCGATGGCCTCATCAACGCTATCGACCAACACACATAGGCTATTGCTGAGCGCTTGCTCAATAATCGTACGTCGCGGCAAAGTTTCTAACGCAACATCGATTGCAGCATCAGCGGCCTGTGCCAGTACTTCGCTGGTAGTGACGAGTATGACCTGCGAGTCTGGTCCGTGCTCAGCTTGAGAGAGCAGGTCCAATGCCACGGCTCTTGGTGCTGCTGTGTCATCAGCTATAACCATGACCTCTGAGGGACCCGCCGGCATATCTAATGCGGCACCAGCAGGATCTGCCGACACGATGGTTTTAGCAGCGGTAAACCAGGCATTGCCCGGGCCAAAAACCTTATCCACCTTCGCGATGGTTTCAGTGCCATAGGCCATTGCGGCAAC
>CBDTTT010000080.1:0-6842 GCA_965363345.1 uncultured Chromatiales bacterium | reverse complement strand
ATGGTCGAGGTGCTTAGAATACAAGTGCAAACAGAATCTAATTCGGCCTCCGGCCGATCAAGGCCCAGAAGACAAAAGCTATGACCAAAATCCTGCTTATTGATGATGATGAAAAACTCGGCGACTTGCTTACGGCCTATTTTGACAGGTTTGAGCTTGACCTGACTGCGGCGACAGATCCGGCAAAAGGCCTTGAGGTGCTTGAGTCATTGGAGCCAGACCTTGTCATCCTCGATGTGATGCTTCCCGGTCAGGATGGTTTTGATGTGTGCCGTACGATTCGTAAAACGAGTAGTGTGCCGGTCATCATGTTAACCGCACGTGGTGAGGTAACCGACCGTATTGTGGGGCTTGAGCTGGGTGCCGATGATTACATGCCCAAGCCATTTGAACCCAGAGAATTAGTTGCTCGTATCCAGAATGTCTTGCGTCGTGCAGGTGATACGCCATCAGCTAAATCGATATTGAAGTTTGATGGGCTTGAAATTGATATTGAGCGTCGTGCGGTAAAGTTGGATGACGAGCTCATCGAGCTGACTACGATGGAATACCAGTTATTGCTTTTACTTGCGCAGAATCCAGGAAAAAATTATAACCGTGATGAAATACTGAATGAGCTACGTGGTATCGATGCTCAGTTGTTTTCGCGGTCGGTCGATATTCTCGTGAGCCGCCTTCGTCAGAAACTTGGCGATACGGGTAAGGACCAGCGTTACATCAAAACAGTTTGGGGTACTGGTTACGTATTCCTCGGACAGGAAATCGAATGAATACGTTAACCCGAATTACCCATTCGTTGTCTGCACGTTTGCTGGTGGTATTTTTGCTCGCATCGATAGCGTACACCTATGCTGTGGGCTTTGCGATGCAAGCGTTTCAGGATAGTGACTACCTGCGGCTTATCGTCGGCGCGCATATTTCACTGCACGCTGAGTATGTGTTGAAAGACCTCGGAACGCCGCCTTCAGTTGCGAGGGCGAAGGATATTACCAGCCGTATACCTGTCGATATACGACTGAATGGTCCTGGCATTGACTGGAAATCAGAACCGCTATTTCCTGAAACCGCTGATGTACCTTTTGGTCCTTTGTCGCTGCTGGATTTGGGTGATGCGAGCCTGCCGGATGTTGAAGACTGGGTTAAGACCCTGGAGAAGGTTGAATTTGCGCGCTTTCAGGAACATGTCTATGTGAAGCTTACTCAGGGCGAATACGACATTATTTTTGTTTCTCCGAAAATTGCAGATCAGCCAGCTCCTGTTTACGACACAGGGCTCATTTTTAGCGTGGTTGGTTTGCTGGTGCTACTCCTGTGTTTTCTCGGCGTGAATTTTTTGATTAACCCGATTCAGGCTATGTTGAAGGGTGCCGCGCGAATTGGTGGTGGCGACCTCGATTTCAGAATTAAGAAGCGTCGTAAAGATGACCTCGGTGATCTTGCCGACGGTATTAATGCAATGGCCGATGACCTGCAGGATATGCTCGAAGCCAAGCGGCAGTTGATGCTGGCAATCAGTCATGAGCTGCGATCACCCCTTACCCGAACCAAGGTTGCGCTTGAGTTTCTTGATAACGATGCTACCAAGCAGAGCCTGCTAGAAGACGTTGAAGAAATGGAACGTCTTATTACCGATATTCTCGAGAGTGAGGCACTCAATACTCGTCATGCGAGTTTGCGACGCGAACCAGGCAATCTGCTTGATTTAGCCCAATCGGTTATTGATTTGGACTTTGCTCAGCGTTCAGCAGGCCGTGTTGTTTTGCTTGAGAGCGGTTTGGATTTTGACGGCGAGTATGATTCAACCCGTATTCGTCTATTAGTCCGTAACCTCGTGGATAATGCATTGCGCCATAGCCCAGCTGATGCTGATCCGGTTGAGATTAGCTTTGGTCGCATCGATGACCTGGTATATGTTCGTGTTCGTGATCATGGTCGCGGAATAGCGGCTGATGATCTGCTCAGAATTACGGAGCCGTTCTATCGCGCAGATCCTGCGAGAAGCCGGCATACCGGTGGTTTTGGTCTTGGTCTGCATTTATGCAGACGGATTGTTGAGGCGCATGGTGGCGAGCTTGTTATCGAAAGTGAGGTTGGCAAAGGCACCGTCGCCACGGCAACACTGAACCCGAGGCCCTGATAAGCGGTAAGGGCATTTAGTATTCAACTGTATGTAGTGAGGATCTTATTTTGTCGACTACAAGTGACTCCTATCTCAAGGGTGGACTTCCTTTGCTTGAAGCGGTTAAAGATGCGGAAAAGCTATTTTTGTCGGGTAGCCGCGGCAGGGAGCAGGAGCTTGAAAGCGCGGTACGAATATTTCTTGAGTTTTTACGCGGTTTTGAAGAAATTCAGATCACAGCACCGTGTGTCACGGTCTTTGGTTCCGCACGGTTTGAAGAGGGGCACGAATACTATGAGTTGGCTCGCTCTTTAGGACGTAAGCTGGCCGAGAATGGTTTTACGGTAATGACAGGCGGTGGCCCCGGAATTATGGAGGCTGCAAATCGTGGCGCCAGAGAGGGTGGCGGTTCGAGCCTTGGCTGCAATATTCAGCTACCCAAAGAGCAGCACCCGAACCCTTACATGGACCAATTCGTCGAGTTTGAACACTTTTTTGTGCGTAAAGTAATGCTGGTTAAGTACTCATCGGCTTTTGTTGTAATGCCGGGTGGCTTCGGTACTTTAGATGAGGCATTTGAAGTGATGACCTTAATGCAGACCGATACGCTGCATGACTTTCCTTTGGTTGCAATGGGTGGCAGCTTCTGGGATGAGCTTAAGCCCTTTATGAACACGATGGTTAATGAAGGCACGATTTCCTCGGGCGATCTTGATTTAATTACGCTTGCTGATTCCGCAGATGCGGCAGTCGCCGCAATTATTGACGCTGTCGGTGCCCCATGAGGCTGCTCGTAGTTCTGTGCCTTTCGTTTTTTGTCATCGCTTGCAGTGCGCAGCCAGAGGATGACCCCTTGCCATCCTGGGAAGAGAAGTCGGCCAAGGCACGCATACTTTCATTTGTTGCCGATACGACCAACCCGGAAAGCAGCACGTATTTGCCACCTGCCGAACGTATCGCAGTATTTGATAATGATGGGACGTTATGGGCAGAGCGCCCTGATTATTTTCAGCTACTTATGCTCTATGAGCAGGTTGATAAGATGGCTGCTTCGCATTCCGAATGGCGAACGCTACAACCGTTTAAGGCAGTATTGGAGCGCGATGAGCGTTATTTGAAAGAGGCGGGTTTCGCAGCTATGCGCACATTGTCCGCTGCAGTGACCGAAGGCCTGAGTGTCTCGGCCTACACAGATTTAAGCGCCAACTTTGTGTTCAACTCGCGACATCCTGATAGCAACATCTCGTTTGCCGGTATGGCTTATCAGCCTATGCTTGAGTTTATTGCTTATCTTCAGGAGAACGACTTTGAGGTGTTTGTTGTTTCCGGTGGCGATATTGGTTTTATTCGCGGTTTTTCTGAGCGCTTGTATGGTGTTCCCAAGCATCATGTAGTGGGCTCGAGCCGAAAAAATATTGTGGTTGAAGACGGCTCAGCCATTCAGCGTGGTACGCGATTTGCTTCCCTAAATGTTGGTGCCAAGAAAGTGCTCAATATTAATCTGCACATAGGTCGTCGTCCTATTATTGCCGTGGGTAATTCAGATGGCGATCTTGATATGATGCGTTATGCAGCTGCAGATAACGGTTTGGTGATGTTGCTCATGCATGATGATGCTGACCGTGAGTATGAATACATTGAAGGGGCAGAGCAGGCTCTTGAGGAATCGGATGCCGAGGACTGGTCAGTGATAAGCATGAAGAATGATTTTGTACAGGTTTTCGTTCCTTCAGAAATGTAGGAGCCTTGGGAGAAATATTGTGTATCGGTTAGCGATTTTAGTGTTTTTGAGTGTTGTCAGTACGACGGCTTCGGCACAACAAGAGTCTTTTCGTGGTATCCAGTTGACGCCATTTGCCGGCTATACCGTTGGAGGGGATATTGACGTAGTAGGTGCCACGAACGCGGAGCGCGAAATTGGTTTGAAGGAGTCCGCAAACTACGGTTTTGCACTGAATGGACCATCAAAATCACCTACCGAGTGGGAGTTGTATTTCAATCATCAGGATATTCAGTTTAAGGAGGGTGGGCCTGATGTCAGTCTTGATACGCTGCAGCTGGGCGGAACGTATCTGGGTAGTGGAAAAACCGCTATTCCTTATATGGTTGCCACACTAGGTGGTATGCGTGTGGCACCGAAAGGTGCGGATAGCGACTACCTTTGGTCGTTTAGCATTGGTGGCGGCTACAAATTTTTTCCTAGCAAACGCATCGGTCTGCGTCTAGAAGGACGCATGTTGAGCACGTTGGTTAGTAGTAATAGCGCTTGGTTTTGTGGCGTGAATGGCGGAGGTACTTGCGTTGTTCGTACCTCCGGAAATGTGTTGCTGCAGTTTCAGGCAAATGCGGGCATTATCTTTCGCTTCTAAACGCACCGTATTCAGCGGTGTTTAGTATTAACAACGGTAAAATGTAAAGTTGCCATCCTTATCAAGTGAACGGGTGCTAGAATTTCGTTTGTTAGTTTTTTACGTCGTCTGTTGCCGCATGAGAAGGGTTTTTGGTTAATGTCAGATTCGCATCAACATACTTATGATCAATCTGCTGAAGCAGTTGTTGATCTAGGTAACAGGATGATCGACGAGGATGAATCTGTTGATGCCTGGGATGTTGCCTCAGGTATGTTGGCTGGTGCAGTTCAATACTGGTTGTTTGCAAGACAGCCTTGCAATAAACCTGCGTGCGAGGCTTGCGCTGAGGTGGTTACTGCACAGCGTCGTATGAGGGTGCTTTTGGCAGAGGTTCAGCATATGGCTGAAGACAGTGATCACGACGACTCACCTCAGGATGTTTACACCGGTACCGCCTAAGCTGCCACGCTTAGCTTTTTTCCTTTAATTTTCTATTACTTAGCTGACTTTTTTCGTATAGCGGCCTTTACTTATGTCCAAAATCTGGGCGTATGTTATATTTCGCGCCCATTTTAATAGTTAGCAGAGCACGGAGTTGTCATGCCCAAAATGTTTGTTATCGATCGCGAAGGCGGTCAGCATGAGTTTAACCTGGAAGACGGCCAGAGCATTTATGAGCCTCTGCGTGAGTTGGATGACGGCATTGAAGCCCTGTGCGGTGGTATGTGTTCCTGTGCAACCTGTCACGTGTTCATTGAGTCGGAGTGGGCAGGTAAGATTCCCGCTGCTCAGGACGATGAGCTTGAACTCCTCGAAGAAACTGAGTGTTTCAAAGAAGGTGAGTCACGTTTGTCATGCCAGGTAGTTATGACTGATGAGCTTGATGGCGTGCGTATTACAATCGCTCCTGAAGAGTGATTTCAGTTTATCGGTTTAGTGGATGTGATAGCTAAGCCGACATATAGACAATAAAAAACCCCGCTATTGCGGGGTTTTTTATTGCTTGTACTAAAAGTTTTTTAAGGCACTACTAGACGCTGCAGGGTATATACCGGAGCTCCTACCACGCTGCCAATATCAAAGGTGCCGATAAGCGTTAGGGTTGCGTTGTCGGCGCTAAGCCAGCCTTTACCGGAGAATGTACGTGGGCATGTTCCAAGATCTATCTCCGCTGAATATACATTGAGATCGGGGTTATCGATGGTGAATGTCCCGCTGATATTGTTGCAGAAGTTTTGAGAAGCAATAATATCGCCATTTGCATCAATGGTTATTGTGAGGGCATTACCATTGTCGACCCAGCGGCTATCCAATAAACTGAGGCTTGAGTCTTTATTGTATAGGGTGTTTCCGACCAGACCTGGTGCTTGTTCGGAATAGAAACCGACAATCTGGTTGGCACCGTTGCCGGTGCTCAAAAGTTCGCCACAGATGCCGTCGTTAGTGATGTCGATAGGGTCATCATTAGATACGATAGCTTGAGCCCAAAGATGTGATATTGGGTCTGTGCCTGCTTCCGCTCCGGTCCCGGGTGCATTGCCGTTCAGGCCGGTAATAGCCGCGCTGACACAGTAATTGCCCAGCCCCGAAATGCCACCAACGATACCTCCAGCATATTCGATTGATCCGCCAATCGTTGTGTAGATATCAAAGTTTCCGGTTATTTCAGGAAAGAAGTTTTGGGGGTCCGGATCGGGTATCAGCTGTGCGCCGCCCGCAGTTATATTATTACTGAAGTAGGTGCAGCCATTACTATCGGTTAGGTAAGCATTGCCATCTTCGTCGATTAGTCCACCGAAGTTTCCATTGGTGGTTGCGCAAGTAGAGCCTGCACCCGATATGTCATTTATGACACCCTCGTAGATACCACCAGAGTACATAGGTGTTTGTGGGATGATTTGTACCGGCGGGGTTATTGTGCCCGGGGCACCAATTGGACCTTCACCGATATTGCAGCCTGCTAAAGACAAAGCGACCATCGCAATACCGAGAGCTTTTATCCTGCTATGTGACATATGAATGTGTTCCTGCATTTTGTAGTTATGTATCAGGTGACTGGTGTGCACAACTTATTAGACTAATAATAATGCTATTTGTGAGGCATGTACTATTATCTTGTTTCGACCTTTGGTCATTTTGGGTTATTAGGCCTTATCCGGGGCATTGAGGCACCATCATTTTATGTGCGGTTTCTGAGCCACAATTTTCTTAGCTCAGTCAACGGTTTTGCCTGTGCGGCGTTGTGTGTATGCGATGTGAGACATTGCCTAATTACTTAAAGTTCATAAACTCCGGCTTGTAAAGTGATTTGCTATGAGCCAAGACACCTAAATGCTGACAAAAAACGCGTACGATACAAATATATTGAATGG
>CBDTTT010000079.1:0-6863 GCA_965363345.1 uncultured Chromatiales bacterium | reverse complement strand
TCGCAAGTCCGCATCGGCATTTCCTGATGCGGCTGTTATTCTTAGTTCCGGCAATGAAGCGGTGTACTTCAATAAAGCCGCCCGCGAATTGTTGGGCCTGAAGAAGGGAGTTGACAGAGGGCAGCGCATCGAGAATCTCGTGGGAGCACCTCAGTTTTTAGAATACCTGCATTCAGAAAAATTTGATGACCCGCTCGAGTTCCCGCTGCCACCTACCAACAATATCTGGGTGCTGTGTCGCGTCGTGCCTTATGGCCCGGAGCAGCAACTGCTGATTATGCAGGATATCACCCGTAAGAAAATGCTCGAGACCATGCGTCGTGATTTTGTTGCGAATGCATCACACGAGTTGCGCACTCCGTTAACCGTTATCACCGGCTATCTTGATGTACTGGCAGATGACCCTGGTTTGGCACCAGACGTGAAAGCACCGTTGTTGGAGATGAGCCGGCAGAGTTTGCGCATGCGTATTTTGCTGGAAGATTTATTGCGTCTCTCCGAACTTGAATCTTCCGAGTCGAGCTCTAAGGAAAATCCAGTAGATGTCGCAGCCTTAATGAGTGCAGCTCGTCAGGCAGCGAAGGCTCTTGATAGTTGTCCCGCTGAGATTGAGATTGTCGCTGACAGCTCTGCCTCTATCTTCGGCGAGCAATCGGAGCTGCAATCGGTAGTGTCCAATCTCGTTGTGAACGCAGCGAATCATACCGAGACAGCTGGTCGTATTACGATGCATTGGTGGACTGATGAGAACGGTGGTTATCTGACTGTTGAGGATACCGGTATTGGTCTTGCTAAGGCTGATGTTCCCCGCATTACCGAGCGGTTTTACCGCGTTGATGCTGGCCGTAGTCGTGACCAAGGGGGCACCGGCTTGGGTCTCGCTATTGTTAAGCACGCACTCAATCGTCATGAGGCTCAGTTGAGCATTGTGAGTGAACTGGGTGTTGGCTCAACCTTTACCTGTGCTTTTCCAAAGGATCGGATCAAGCAGTAAACATTTTTGATCTGTCGGACCGTTGGTCCGCAGGCAATGACTTCTGGAGTCATAGTAATGAACGATACATATTCAACGCACATCTACCGCAAGTTCAATCAGAACCTCGAGGAACTCCGCACCAGCGTTATGGAAATGGGTGGGTTAGTGGAGCAGCAGGTTGCTAGTGCAATTGAGGCAATTGTGTCCGGCGATAGTGCAATGGGGCTGCAGGTTGCTGAAAATGATCATAAGGTTAACGCTATGGAGGTGGCGATCGACGAGGAATGCAATCGCATTCTTGCCACGATGTCACCAGCGGCAATTGATTTGCGGCTGCTAATTACCGTGATTAAGACCATTACTGATCTCGAGCGTATTGGCGATGAGGCCGAGCGTATCGGCAGACTTGCGGCGCATCTTGCTAGTGACAGCAGTCCGGTTGGCAGCTATCGCGAGATCGAGCAGTTAGGTGAGCATGTGCTGGAAATGTTGCATGATTCGCTCGACACTTTTTCACGTCTCGATCCGGTCGATGCCCTGGCTGTTGTTGAAGAAGACAAGCTGGTTGATGAGGAATACGATCGCATTCTCCGCGAATGCGTGGGACAGATGATGGAAGATAGCCGCAATATCCACAGGTTTATGGATATTAGCTGGGTTGCTCGCTCCCTTGAGCGCATCGGCGATCACGCTACCAATATCTCCGAATACGTCATATATATGGTGCAGGGCAAAGATATCCGCCATACCACCGCTGATAAAGTTCGTGCTCAGGTTATCGGTGATAAAAACTAAATGCTACTGCAACAATACTGTAACAAAGCCTTATTAAACTTCTTTGTAGTTAAGGAATTATTACAAAAGCCTTATTACAAAAGCCAAGGAGTACTAAATGTTTAATATAGGTGTAAGGGCGCTGGTTGCAATCTCAGCTGTTGGGGTCGTACTGACTTCAGGCGCGGCACTCGCTCAAGCAAACCGCGATTACATCAGCATCGTTGGTTCTTCGACGGTGTATCCGTTCGCCACAGTTGTGGCCGAACAGTTTGGTCGTACCAGTGATTACAAAACCCCGAAGGTCGAATCAACTGGTTCCGGCGGCGGGTTGAAGTTGTTCTGCAATGGTGTTGGTGTTGAAACACCCGATATCACCAATGCATCACGTCGTATTAAAAGCTCTGAAGTAGAGTTGTGTGCGAGCAATGGTGTTAAAGACATCATCGAAGTTAAAGTCGGCTATGACGGTATCGTTGTTGCTAACGCAATAGATGCTGAGCAGATGAGCCTGACTCGTAAAGAGATCTTCCTGGCCTTGGCTCGTGAAGTGCCTAACCCTAACGGCGACGAGGCACTTATCGAAAACCCTTATCAGTTGTGGAGCGATATTAATCCTGCACTGCCTGGAATCAAGATCGAAGTACTTGGTCCGCCACCTACCTCAGGTACCCGTGATGCATTTGTCGAGCTAGCCATGGAAGGTGGCTGTAAGAAGTTTGACTGGATTAAAGCCATCAAGAAGTCGGACAAACAACTCTACAAGTCAATTTGCCACACAATCCGTGAAGATGGGCGCTTTATTGAAGCCGGTGAAAACGATAATTTGATTGTGCAGAAGCTACAGGTAAACAAGAATGCTTTGGGTATCTTCGGCTTTAGCTTTCTGGACCAGAACTCTGATTCTGTTCAGGGCTCGAAGGTTGATGGTATAGAACCTAGCTTCGATGCCATTGCAGCAGGTGATTATCCGGTTTCACGTCCACTGTATTTTTACGTGAAGAAAGCTCACGTCGGCAAGATTCCCGGTATTGCGGAATACCTGGCTGAGTTTATTAGTGATAGGGCAATGGGTGAAGACGGTTATCTTTCAGATAGAGGCCTGATTCCTTTGCCGGAAGATGAGTATTCTGAAGTGGCAGATGCGGTAGAAAACCTTACGCCACTGACGTTATAGGTTGACGCTTGGCTAGGTCTGAGTCCTACGTGAGTTTGGCGGTGACCCTTAACGGGGTCATCGTCTTTTGCAGTTTGTGTTAGCGGAAAAAGAATAAGGAAGAATATTCAGACCTTATGCGTCTTTCAACAATCATATTGATTCTGGCAGTTATCGCTGTTGCAGCATTTGTTGCAGGTCGGCAGCGTGCGCTGGCGTCTGCGGGCGGTGCCCGGCAGATGCGAGATCTCCATTCATTGCCGAACTATTATGGTTATCAGACAGCTATTGCGGCTGTATTGCCGGCGCTCGCATTGCTTATCATCTGGTTAAGTTTTGCTGATCAGTTCATCGTTTCGCAGGTGATTAGTGAGTTGCCACGCAGTTACACCGACTTAAATGCCGCGCAGTTAAATCTTGTTGTGAACGACATCCGTAATCTTGCCGTAGGCAATATTGCGGCAAGTGCGCCTGAGGCTGCAATCGATGCCGCAGTTGAGCGTTATCTCGGTTTACGCAATACATCAATGTGGCTGCTGTCATTTGTTTGTTTTGCGGTTGCGCTGGTTGGTATGGCACTTGCCTATATGCGTATTCACAAGGATCAAAGAGCCCGTAACAGTGTCGAGCGGGTAATAAAGATGGGCTTGGTGCTGGCCTCAAGTATTGCTGTGCTCACGACTGTTGGTATTTTGATGTCGGTGCTGTTTGAAGCCATCCGGTTTTTTCAGGAAGTGCCGATTACTGACTTTCTGTTTGGTTTGACCTGGAGTCCACAAACAGCGATCCGTGCTGATCAGGTAGGTTCTTCGGGGGCATTCGGCGCTGTACCGTTATTTCTTGGCACCATGCTTATTTCGTCTATTGCTATGTGTGTTGCCGTGCCAATTGGCTTGTTAGTGGCAATTTATCTTTCAGAGTACGCCAGCAGCAGGCTGCGTAAAACGGCTAAGCCGTTACTCGAAGTACTGGCTGGAATTCCTACCGTGGTGTACGGCTATTTTGCCGCTATTACGGTTGCACCGCTCATGCGTGAGTTTGGCTTGATGCTTGGCCTGGAAGTGGCCTCGGAGAGTGCGCTTACCGCTGGTCTGGTCATGGGAGTGATGATCATTCCCTTTGTGTCGTCGTTATCTGATGATGTAATTAACGCCGTGCCGCAATCATTGCGCGATGGGTCTTATGGCCTAGGCGCGACTCAGTCTGAGACGATTAAGCGTGTCGTTTTTCCTGCTGCATTGCCCGGTATCGTCAGTGCGGTTCTGCTTGCAATGTCGCGTGCGATCGGTGAAACCATGATTGTGGTCATGGCTGCTGGTCTTGCCGCTAATCTTACGGTTAACCCCTTGGAGTCTGTCACAACAGTCACGGTGCAGATTGTGACCTTGCTGGTGGGTGATCAGGAGTTTGATAGCGCGAAAACGCTGGCAGCATTCGGGCTTGGTCTCACCTTGCTGTTGGTAACTCTCGTATTGAATATTGTCGCCCTTCAAGTGGTGCGTAGGTATCAGGAGCAATACGACTGATGAGCATTGCAAATCGTAAACCTGAAGAAACCCGCGCATTGGTAATCGCCGGTCTCGGCAAGCGTCGTGCTGCTGAGCGACGGTTTCAGACCTATGGCATGCTCGGTGTGGCAACCGGATTGCTATTTCTCGGGTATTTCTTCGCTAGCATCATTGGCGATGGCTATACCGCGTTCGTGCAGACCCATGTTGAACTCGAGATCTATTTTGATCCTGAGGTGATCGATCCCAAAGCGACGAATGACCCTAAGGTCTGGGCAAAAGCCAATTTCGCCAAGTTGATTAAGGCTCGGTTGCAAGCCGACTTTCCTGATGCAACTTCTCGTCGTGATAAGAAAGCTTTGCGTGGTCTAGTGAGTGGTGGTGCCCCGTTTATTTTGCAGGATAAGTTGCTAGCTGATCCATCGCTTCTGGGGGCAACCCAAAGCTATTGGCTGCCTGCCGACGATGAACTTGATATGTTCTATAAGGGTAATGTTGACCGCGAACTTGACCAGGCAAGACGTCGGTTCAAAGACAATCAGATTGCCTGGGTTGATGTTTTGGAAGAGCAGGGCAGGCTACGTACTCAATTTAACAAGACATTTTTTACCTCTGGTGATTCCCGTGATCCTGAGATGGCAGGTATTCTCGGTGCGATGAAGGGTTCGTTCTTCATGTTGCTGGTCACTATCTCTATTGCGTTTCCTTTAGGCGTGGCTGCAGCTATTTACCTTGAGGAATTTGCGCCGCGTAACCGATGGATTGATTTGCTTGAGGTGAATATCAATAACCTCGCTGCGGTGCCATCTATTATTTACGGTTTGTTGGGCTTGGCCGTGTTTATCAACTTTATGAGTCTGCCGCGCTCGGCACCTCTCGTCGGTGGTTTAGTGCTTGCTCTGATGACGTTGCCGATAATTATCATTGCCGGTCGCAGTTCGATACGCGCCGTACCGCCGTCAATTCGTCAGGCAGCTCTTGGGCTTGGTGCTTCTGATGTGCAGGCGGTGTTTCATCATGTGCTGCCGCTGGCGTTGCCGGGCCTGATGACCGGTGCGATTATCGGTATGGCAAGAGCCTTGGGCGAAACCGCGCCATTGCTTATGATCGGCATGGTGGCATTCATTGTTGAAGTGCCTGGCACGCCGTTTGATCCGTCCAGCGCGTTGCCGGTACAGATCTACCTGTGGGCAGATAGCCCGGAACGAGCTTTCGTCGAGCGCACCGCGGCAGCGATTATTGTGTTGTTGTCATTCTTATTGATTATGAATGGATTGGCTGTATGGCTGCGGCAGAAATATGAGCGGCGGTGGTAAAGTACATGCGTGATACGAACAGAGAGACAACTGCGGATGCTGTGATTGAGTCACAGCTTTCGAACATAACAAATACAGATACAGCGGAGACTTCGGTGAGTACATCGAAAGTAGACATTCAGCAGATAGCTGATGACGAACACAAGAAGACTGTAGGTTCGCCGATTGTTGATGGCGAGATTGCGATCTCAGTGACAGATTGCAATGTGTACTACGGCAATAATCACGCTTTGCGTGACATCAATATGAACTTTCGTCGCAATGAAATTGTAGCGCTGATTGGGCCGTCTGGTTGCGGTAAGTCGACGTTCCTGCGTTGTATGAATCGGATGAACGATACGGTTGAGTCTGCAAGGGTGGAGGGAGAGATTCTGCTCGAAGGTCAGGATATCTATGCGAAGAGTATGGATCCTGTGTTGCTGCGTGCCCGTGTCGGGATGGTATTTCAAAAACCGAACCCGTTCCCGAAATCAATTTATGAAAATGTGGCTTACGGTCCGAGAATTCATGGGCTGGCACGCAATAAAGCTGAGCTTGACGATATCGTTTATCAGAGTCTTGAGCGTGCAGGGCTTATCAACGAAGTAAAAGATCGTCTGGAAGATCCCGGTACTAGTTTGTCGGGCGGCCAGCAGCAGCGCTTATGTATAGCGCGCACGATCGCGGTTAATCCTGAAGTTATCCTGATGGATGAGCCTTGTTCAGCACTGGATCCTATCGCGACGGCGAAGATCGAAGATCTGATGTATGAGCTTCAGGAGAACTTCACTATAGCGATCGTGACTCACTCAATGCAGCAGGCTGCGCGCGTTTCACAACGCACGGCTTACTTTCATTTGGGCGACCTGGTGGAGGTTGGCGAGACGGATAGAATTTTCACCAACCCCATTCATCGACTGACCGAGGACTATGTTACGGGCAGGTTTGGTTAGTGTTTGTTTAGGCACTAAACCTGATTGGGTTCGAGAATAGGCGTCTATAGAGACGCCTTTTTTATGCCTAATATTTCACTTTTCCTCAGTAATGGCAGGGCTTTCGTCATTTTCTGCAGCATGATTACCGCCTTATGCAACTAAGGGGTAAAACGCTTGTCTTATATTTTCATATATGTTTATATTCATATCTATAGATAT
>CBDTTT010000078.1:0-6896 GCA_965363345.1 uncultured Chromatiales bacterium | reverse complement strand
AAATATACCCACCGTCACTACGCCAATATCTCAAGCATAAAAAAAGACCCGCAAAGCGGGCCTTTTTTAAGCACTCAAACCAGCAGCGCTTTATTCTTGATCACTAAACCGTGATTAGAATTTCCAACCAATATTGATACCAACAGTAATTGGATTAATTTTAACGTTAGCGACTTCTGTGCCACCTGCCTTTAACTCACTTTCGATATTGATATAACGAACATCAAAGTTAACCAGCAAGTTCTCGCTAATCTCAAAATCAACACCAGCCTGCACGTCATAACCAACCGAATTATCAAGCTTCAGATCAAGCGCGGTGTAATCCAAACCGCCTTGTGCTGTTGTGTCATTCCACTCTTGACTAAAGAAAATGGTGTAGTTAAGACCCGCACCAAGGTATGGGTGGAACTCACCTTCAGGATTGAAATGCCATTGAAGATTCAATGTGGGAGGCAAATGCTGTGTAGAACCCGCATTAACACCACCGACAAAAATATCATGCTCAAACGGTAAGGAAGCCAGCAGTTCCAAGCCCAGATTAGGGGTGAACATGTAAGCGCCTGTCAGGCTTACCGCAGTATCATCATCAACGTTGATCTGAGTGCCTTCAAACCCTGAAGCGCCATTCAACTTGCCGTTATCCTGAGTCGGATCAACGTTAGTCATACCAACACGGAAAATAAAGTCGCCAGCTTCGCGCGCGGCGAATGCTGTTGAAGTGAAAGCACCGGATACCAGTGCTACTGCGGTCATTGCAGCCACCATCTTCTTGTTCATTAATTCTCTCCAAAACATATTAGATAATCGGTCGGAGACGTTTCCCTAACCGCTGCCGCAATGCTCTACCTATCACGCTATTACGGGTATCGGGTTTTGTGCTTAATAGATTGTGGTTTCTGCGTATATCGGCTTCCATCAAGCATAAAAACGCCTTGATGCGGTATAGTCATAATATAAAGAGTTGCTGTGGTTCGGGAACATTTCTGCCTACCGCTGCTCTCAATAATAATGCCGGTAATAAAACCGGTGTTTGCTCAGCACTCATATATAGAAGGTTTTTGCCGTGGCTACTCTGGTATCAAGTCTGATCTGGTTCGCATTGTTTTTTAGCGTGTTGATCTTTCTCGCTTATAAGCGCTTTGATCTGCGCAGCTCCACCATTTCCACCGGCGTCGCGCTGGCGATTTACACCGCCCTCGGCACCGGCGGCGCCTTCTGGTTTCTAATTCTCTGGATCTGCTTTGGCTGCATGGTGGTGCTCAATATCGAGAGTGTCCGCAGGGAAAGAATTACCGCGGCAGCGTTCAATATCTACAAAACCATGGTGCCGGACCTCTCCGACACCGAGCGCGAAGCGCTGGAAGCAGGCACTGTGGGCTGGGATGGTGAACTGTTCACCGGTCACCCGAACTGGAACCAATGGCTGGCTATTCCCAAACCCAAGCTCAGCGAAGCCGAACAGGCATTTCTCGACGGCCCCTGCGAAGAACTCTGCGCCATGCTGGATGACTGGCAGATAGTGCATGAACTCGGTGACCTGTCACCCGAAGTCTGGGAGTTCATTAAGAAGCATCAGTTTTTCGCCATGAAAATTCCGGTTGAATACGGCGGCTTGGGCTTTTCTGCCACTGCAGTAGCCAAAGTTCTGGCCAAGCTGGTCGGTCGGTCGGTTGTTGCCGCCAGCACCGTGGCTGTGCCCAATTCTCTCGGACCAGGCGAGTTGCTGGTGCATTACGGCACAGACGAGCAAAAACAACGTTACCTGCCGGGGCTTGCCAGCGGCGAAGAAATTCCCTGCTTTGCCTTAACCGCACCTCGCGCCGGCTCTGATGCAGCGGCAATCCCGGACACCGGAATCGTCTGCAAGGGTGAAATCGATGGCGAAGAAGTCCTTGGCATCCGCCTGAACTGGGATAAGCGCTACATCACGCTAGCACCTGTCGCCACAGTTATAGGCCTGGCATTCAAACTGAATGATCCTGATCAACTGCTCGGTGAAGAAGTCGATTTAGGCATTACCGCAGCCCTGATTCCTGCCGATACCGCGGGCGTTACTATTGGACGACGGCATATGCCGATCGGCACTCCATTCCAGAATGGTCCGATTCAAGGCAAAGATGTGTTTATATCCGTCGATGCCATCATCGGCGGGCCCGAGCGTGCCGGCCAGGGCTGGAAAATGCTAATGGAGCAACTGGCCGAAGGACGCGGAGTCTCGCTACCATCAGAAGCACAGGGTGGTTCGCAGGCCGCGGTCTATGCGACCGGCGCGTACGCCCGTATTCGCAAGCAGTTCAACTTACCTATCAGTCAGTTTGAGGGCGTGGGTGAGGTTATCGCACGCATGGCTGGCAATACCTACATCATGAATTCTGCCGTATCGGTGACCTGCAACCTGATCTCGCGCGGCGAAAAACCTGCTGTGCCTTCTGCCGTTATCAAGGCGCATTGCACCGAACTCGGTCGCCGGGTTTCTAACGATGCGATGGATATACAAGGCGGCAAGGGCATCATGAGCGGCCCCAAAAACTATCTCGCCAACACCTACTCAAGCCTCCCTATCGGCATCACAGTCGAAGGTGCCAATATTCTGACCCGTAGCCTCATTATTTTTGGTCAGGGCGCGATTCGCTGCCATCCCTACGTTCTTAAGGAAATGGCCGCCGCAAAAAACCCGGACTATAGTGAGGGGCTCGCCGAGTTTGATGAGTTACTGTTTAAACATATCGGCAATACGCTGGGTAATGCTGCACGCTCGTTTGTGCTGGCGCTGACCCATGCCCGTTTTACGGATGTGCCCATCGAAGGCCCTACTACCCGCTACTACCAACATATCAATCGCTATAGCGCCGCGTTTGCACTAGCAGCCGATACCTCAATGCTCGTGCTCGGTGGCAGCCTGAAACGGCGCGAATCACTCAGCGCGCGTCTGGGCGATGTATTCAGTTCTCTGTATCTTGCAAGCACCGTTCTTAAGCACTTTGAGAATCAGGGCCGCCCTGCAGATGACCTGCCACTGGTAGAATGGGCCTGCCGTAAGCTGCTGTATGAAGCACAGGAACAGTTGCATGGTTTCTTGCGCAACTTCCCGAACAAATTCGTTGCGGCGGTTTTGCGGACGCTTATATTTCCGCGCGGTCGCACCTACTTCGCACCATCTGATGAATTAGCGAATCAGATTGTCGATCTGGTTACCCGCCCAACGGCGGCGCGCGAACGTCTGGCAGAAGATGTCTACAAGGCACAACATGAAAGCAATGCCATAGGCATGCTTCAAGCAGCGCTCGAACTGGCTGAGCACGCAGCACCACTAGAGAAGATGGTTCGTGATGCGGTGAAATCAGGCGCCATTTCGGGTGCCGACCTGCCACGACAGATAGATGCGGCTCTGGCAGAAGGCATTCTGATCGAAGAAGAAGCGGAACAGCTACGCCATTACGACACAGCCGTCATGGCACTTATTGCGGTAGATGACTTCGATCCGGCTGAGTTTGGCCGGAAACCAGCCTGAGTGCTGCCTGACTATAGCCCCGCAACAGGCATAGGTCTGCTGCGGGGTGACAAGCCTCCCCCCCATGACATAGCAAGGCAATCTGGAGTAATATCCCTGCTCCTAGATGTGGAAACGACTCCTATGAACCAGCACAATTCATTCAAATTTCTTGCGATACTTGCTGTATCCCTTGGCACCTTTGGCCTAACGGCCTGTGGTGGCGGATCTGACGCGCCGCAGCAAGCGCAACCTGAAGCTGCGGCAATGCCCGCGGCAGAAGCAGCCAGCAAACCTAAAGCTCTGGAGATGCCACGTACCGCATCACCCGAAGGAGCCCGCGTTTACTTCTCAAACATTGCTGATGGCGATACGGTTAGCTCGCCGGTGACCCTGCAATTTGGTGCTGAAACCGTCAACATCACAACAGCCGGCACATACACGCCTGCCACAGGACACCATCATTTGCTGATCGACTCCGAGCTACCGCCGATGAACCAGGTATTCCCTGCCGACGGTCAGCACATTCATTTCGGTGGTGGACAGCTTGAAACAGTTGTCGAACTTGAGCCGGGCGTGCATACGCTGCAATTACTGCTGGGCGATGGCAACCATATACCGCATGAGCCTCCGGTGATGTCAGAAAAAATCACAATCACTGTAGAATAAGCACTTATCGTAAATACGTCTGTTTAGCTGTGTGTTAAACAGGCTCAAATCTGTGGCAAACAATCGTCACCAAAAGTATTAATCATGACTCAAACTGAACGCACACCTGTTGGAATTAGCGGCCTTGCTCTGCATGTGCCGCCTTACCGTGTGCGCCTCGAAGACTGGTGCGAATGGAATGGCGGCGACTGGGGCAAAGTTCATAACGTTATTGGCAATAGCTTCCGCATGCTTGGACCTCAGCAGAGCGTCTATACGATGGCAGCCAATTCTGTACTGCGCCTCATCGAACGTTACGATATCGATCCGCAGAACGTAGGTTTTCTAGGGTTAGGCACTGAGTCGAGTACCGATAACTCTGCCGGAGCGATTATAGTTAAGGGCATCGTAGATGAAGCTCTAATCGCCCAAGGCAAAGCGCCCTTATCGCGGCATTGCGAAGTGCCTGAATTCAAGCATGCCTGCCTCGGCGGTATTTATGCTCTAAAAAATGGTTTGCGCTATCTGACATCAGATGCCGGCGACAGGCAGGCCATTGTTGTCAGTTCGGATATTGCGCTATACGAACGCAACAGTTCCGGCGAGCCCACACAGGGAGCCGGTGCGGTCGCCATGTTGCTGGATAAAAACCCTACTCTTGCCAGCATCGATTTAACGATGTCAGGCAGTGCTTCCAGCTATCGTTCTGTCGATTTCCGTAAGCCCATTGCCTACAAAAATGGTACCGGTCAGATCGAAGCTTGTCGCGACATACCCGTATTTAATGGCAAGTACTCAACCAGCTGCTATGTTGACGAAGTACTGCGTGCGCTCGAGGAAATGTATGCTCGCCGGACTATAAAAGAGCCCGCCGACTACCTGCGTTCGATACCTGCCGTCTTCATGCATCGACCCTTCCGACGCATGCCGGAAACAGGCTGGGGCATGGCCTGGTTGCATAGTCTGGCAAGCAGCAACGATACAGACAAAGCCGTACTTGCAGGCTACTGCGAAGCAGCCGGTGTCGATGCCAATGCGACGATTGAAGAAATTACATCAATGCCGGATGTTGCTGGCCTGGCCACCAACGGCTGCATTGATGATGAAGTCTTTCCACTAAGCACTAAAGTCTTAAGGACTCTGCGCAAGCTGTCCGACTTCAAAGAGTTCATTACTAAAAAGATGTCGCTTGGCTCCGACCAGATGATGGACCTCGGCAACATTTATTCAGGCGCATTACCTGCCTGGCTCGCAGCGGGCTTTGACGAAGCTTTGGAAAGCAATGCCGACCTAGCTAATAAGGAAGTGCTACTCGTCGCCTACGGCAGTGGCGACGCAGCCGAAGCAATTCCGGTAACCATCATGCCGGGCTGGAAGGAAGCTGCTGGAAAGATTCAGTTTGCGCAGGCGCTTGAAGCAACAATTGATCTTAACGAAGAGCAATACCTCGCTCTGCGTGACCGTGCCGATGACGACAACCTCGGTTTTCCCGCTAAAGACGAGTGCATCGTTACACGGGTGGGCAAGAGCAGAGAAGCAGACTTTCAGGATGCCGGTATCGAGTACTACGGCTACATCCAATCCTGAATTACCAGGCCGAGTTATCAGGCCGATCTAGCCTGCTTTCACCTGCAACCCCCGGTTCATCGAAACCCAATCCGATAACACGACAGCTGACGCGAACTCCTCCGTCAGCTGCTCAATCGTTGCAGCAGAGTCGGTAAAGATCAGGCCAAAATCCCCACCGCCGGCACCCGAAGGCTTGTACACAGCACCGATACTGGCTGCGCGGCGCTGAAACTCGAGATGGGGCTCAGAGTAAATACCCACATCTGCTGCAGCATCAAGCCGCTGCAATCCATCGGCATAAAGCGCTACAAGATCCAGCACCGCAGCGATATTCTGCTGCTGCCAAACTTCAATCAACTGAGTCGACATCTGCGTCAGTTCGTCGATCAATTGCTGGTATCCATCGGGACTGCTGTTCCTATATGTATCTAGACGCTGCAACATCTCACTGGTAGATGCCGCACATCCGGTCCAGACCGGGAGCATGTGCAAACCCTGTAGCGATTCGAGCGCCTTGATTTGAGGCAGTTCGGCAGCGCTTTGTGCCGGCTGCCGCTGAAATCTGATCAGCCCGCCACCAAGACTGCTGGCCACATCAACGCCGCTGCCCTTGCCGCCCTGAAAATCGCTGTGCACCTGAAAACATAGCGCATCGATATCTGCGCTGCTTTCGAACAAGCGATGCAAGGCGGCGGTCAATGCGACACACACAGCTGCCGAGGAACCCAGCCCCAACTTCTGCACTGTCTCCGCCGAATAGAATTCACTTGAATCAATCGTAATGCGCACTAGAGGCATCGTTGCCGGCAAACTGCTTTTCAGGCTACTGACAACCTGTTGCAACATCGTGCCGCGTTCGGCGGGCTGTCGCCCGGGGTAACTGACATGGCCGTCACGAGTCCAGCCAAATTCAAATACATCACGGTCGCTACTTATAACCACAAGGGTACAAAGGTCTCTAGCCGCTTCAATAGAAACTTTGGCGCGACTGGCAACTGCCAAAGATATGGCGGGAGCTCCGTCTAGAACGGCGTATTCGCCGGCTACAACCAATTTACCGGGGGCGCTGCTGTGTATTGGAAGAAGCAAAACTAAACCGTAACCTCATCGCTTTCTGAACCAACCCACGCGCCCTGGCCCAACGTGCAATCCAGAGTCTGAATAACGCCCGGTATTGCCTGCAGTGTTG
>CBDTTT010000077.1:0-6906 GCA_965363345.1 uncultured Chromatiales bacterium | reverse complement strand
TCATGGGGAATGTGTAAGCCTGTAGTGAATAGGCAACAGTGTGCCATGTAGATACCGTGGCGCAAGCCAATTGTGGCCCAAAAAAAACCCCACTGGGAAGTGGGGTTTACGGGTTATTGTTGTTGTCGCGAATCCGGTTTCGTTGTGAGCGAGATGTCTGCGTTATTATTGTTGTTGTTCTTTCTTTTTTATTCTAATTATTGTTTTTATTATTCTTAGTTTTTCTGGTTCGTTTCCGAATCAGTATCTAAAAGAGCAAACACCCACAGAAACCTTTTTGTGCGCACTAGGTATAAAGCAATTGTTGTGCCATGTTTCTATTTTTTCTTTATAAACAGGCAATTATATAAAAATAGGGAGTTTATTTGGGCGCTCGGGAAACCATGTTGTCATGTTTCTCGACATCTTAATTTTTGATTATTGCCATTAATATCCGCGAAATTGGCACAGCTTCTGACTTGTGGGAAGGTTGGCTAGACTTTATGGGTATCCCGACAATGGTTCTGGCCGATGTGCCATCAAGGTTTTTGGCGTATCTATAGGGTTTTAGCCAGAATTGTTGCGATGCATGTAATGAAAGTCGACATGCTGAAGCACTTTAGTGTGTTTCAGGGCTGTAGCCGCCCAATTGAGAGCCATTCACCTGCTTCTATTTCTGGTGATTCACTGTCGATGCCATTTACGGTGACATCTCTTGTCCAGCGAGCCCTGTCATGCAGACGTGACTCAAGACTAATCCAAAGCTCAACCGAGGTGAACCAGAGACGATAGCCGCCCCAATGCGGCGGTCGTTGTACATCTTGTCCGGAAAACCGTTCGCTGGTATTGGCAAACTGTTCTTCCAAAGCTTGGCGTGAGGTGACCGGTTCACTTTGTGAGCTTGCCCAGGCACCAAGGCGGCTGCCGCGGTCACGGCTTAAAAAATAAGCATCGCTTTCTCCGGTAGGCGATTTAACGAGAACGCCTTCCGCGCGAACCTGACGGCCTTTGCGATCCCAGTGCATGTTTATAGAGACGTTTGGATTGTTGTCCGTGTCCGAAGCTTTGGCAGAAAGGTAGTTGGTGTAGTACACCAGATAGCCCGCGTCGATGTTCAATTCCTTGCAAAGCACTATGCGAACACTAGGCTTGCCCTCAGCGGATACCGTAGCCAGTGCCATTGAGTTGGGATTAGGGCGCTGCGCCTCTTGAACGGCTTCTTCTAGCCATGTGTTAAACAGTGGCAGAGGGCTTGTTGGCAATGGCTCGGGTAACAGTTCCATGTTGCTTGCGTCCGGATAGTTGTTTTAAAAGTGGATCACAGAGCGAATGCTTTTGCCTGCATGCATCAGATCAAAGGCTTCGTTGATCTGTTCAAGCTGCAGGTTATGGGTCACCATTTCATCGACTTTGATTTCGCCACTAAGGTATTGGTCTACGTAACCAGGCAGTTGACTGCGGCCTTTAACCCCACCGAAAGCTGTGCCGCGCCATACGCGACCCGTTACGAGTTGGAATGGCCGCGTGGAGATTTCCTGTCCGGCCCCGGCAACACCGATAATGATCGATTCACCCCAACCCTTATGGCAGCACTCTAGAGCAGAGCGCATAAGCTCCGTATTGCCAATACACTCGAACGAATAGTCCACGCCACCGTTTGTGAGTTCGACAACGGCATCTTGAATAGGGACATCGTAGTCCTTCGGGTTAACGCAGTCGGTTGCGCCAAGCATTCGGGCCATTTCAAATTTTTCGGGATTAATATCGATGGCGAGAATGCGTTCTGCACCCGCCATTACTGCACCTTGAATGACGCTAAGTCCAATGCCACCGAGTCCGAATACAGCTACGCTAGAGCCTGGTTCCACTTTCGCCGTGTTCAATACTGCACCGATACCTGTCGTGATGCCGCAGCCGAGCAGGCAGACTTTATCCAGAGGTGCCGCTGGGTTGATTTTTGCGACAGATATTTCCGGCATTACGGTGTACTCGGAAAATGTAGAGGTTCCCATGTAGTGAAACACTTGTTTTCCGTTGGCCGAGAAGCGACTGCTGCCATCAGGCATTAAGCCTTGTCCTTGCGTAACCCTGATAGCCTGACAAAGATTCGTTTTGCCCGAAGTACAGAAAGAACACTCGCCGCATTCCGGCGTGTAGAGAGGAATAACATGATCGCCGGGTTTAACCGATGTCACACCGGGGCCGACTTCTTCGACGATTCCACCACCCTCATGACCCAGAATTGATGGGAATAAACCTTCAGGGTCTGCACCCGATAGAGTGAATGCATCAGTGTGGCAAACGCCGGTAGCAACAATGCGAACGAGAACTTCACCTTGTTTCGGTCCCTCAACATCAATCATTTCGATACTGAGTGGCTTGCCTGCTTCCCAGGCTACTGCGGCGCGTGATTTCATTCCGGTTCCTTCGGGTTATTGTTGATAGCGATTATTTTGTCGTACTATTTTTCAGAGTATAAGCAATACAGGGCGGGGGATGGCATGCTATCTTGCCATTCTTGGCCAATAGCCGGATTTTTATTCAATAAGATGAGCAGCTCATGGATCTGAATGACCTTCGTAAGCGATTAACTGAAGTGGATCAGCATCTCCTGGAGTTGATTGCTGAGCGGCAGTCAATTGTGGACGAGGTTGGTGAGTTTAAGCGTGCAGAAGGTCGTGCGACCCGTGACTTCGCCAGAGAGAAAGAGGTTATTGACGGCGCGCGTGCGCGTGCTAAAGAGCTTGGTTTAGCGCCTGATCTGGCTGAGCAGATCATGACTATGTTGATTACCTCATCGCTGACAAAGCAAGAGCGTGCACGTGTGAAGGCCGAAGGCCGGGGTTCCGGAAGCAAAGCTTTGGTAATTGGTGGTGCCGGCAAAATGGGCCAGTGGTTCGTCAACTTCCTCGATTCACAAGGCTACAGCGTTGTTGTCGCTGACCCGGGTAATGGCGTGGACGGCATAGAGTCAGTAGCTGACTGGCACGATGCACCTGACGATTTTTCAGTAACCGTAATTGCGACCCCGTTGGGTAAGACATCGGAAATTCTTCTTGAAATGGCCCGGTCTGGCAGAAGCGGTTTAATTTTCGATGTTGGTTCGCTGAAGAGTCCGCTAATTCCCGGGCTGCGCGAAATGTCTTCAGCCGGTTGTAAGGTGACATCAATTCATCCGATGTTTGGGCCCGATACAGAACTGCTTTCTGATAAGCATGTGCTGTTTCTTGATGCGGGTTCAGAAGAGGCGACTCGTGAGGCGCGGCAATTATTTGCTTCGACCATGGCATCGCAGACAGAAATGTCGCTGGAAGATCATGATCGCTTGATTGCCTACGTGTTGGGCTTATCGCATGCGCTGAATATTGCTTTCTTTACGGTATTGGCCGATAGCGGTGAGCAGGTGCCAAAATTGGCAAATATTTCGAGCACCACTTTTGATTCTCAACTGGGCGTTGCCACCAAGGTTGCGAAAGAAAACCCGCGGTTGTATTTCGAAATTCAATCACTGAATGATTTTGGTATGGAGCCGCTGCAGGGGTTATTGGCAGCGGTACAAAAGATAGCCGACAGTGTTAGTGCAGGCGATGAAGAGTCATTTCTTAAGTTGATGGAGACCGGTCGGACCTACCTTGAGGGCCGCGGCGATTGATTGCTAATTTTGTGTTTAGTCGCGACTCGTTTGGCTGTTTCGCAACAGCACTAAAAACAAAGGCACGCCAATTGCCGCAGTAATAGCACCGACCGGCAACTGCTGTGGCGCAACGATAGTGCGTGCTATTAGATCCGCCGCTACCAGCAGTGCTCCACCAGCAAGCGCAGAGCAGGGAATTACCATTCGGTGATCTGCTCCGATAATGAGTCTAATCAGGTGAGGAATAACCAGCCCGACAAAGCCCACAGTGCCGCCTGTAGTTACTGCAATTGCGGTAAGCAACGAACTGATGAAATAGAGGCTAACGCGCAGCGGGCCTACGGCAACCCCTAGCAAGCTGGCTTGATCATGCCCCGTGGCGAGTACATTTAAAGATCGCGCCATTGATAGGCCGGCAATTACCGCGATAGTTGCACCAACGACAGCGGGCCAGGGGTTTGAGGCGAACGAGAAATCGCCCATGAGCCAGAACAACATCCCACGCAGGTTTGCATCGGGAGCCAGCGCGAGAAGCAGAGTAATCAGAGCGCCCCAACCAGCGGCGGTTACAACACCGGTAAGCAGCAGTCTGCCCGGAGCCCAGTTACCACCGCTGCGCGCGAGCGCAAATACCATTAACGTGCTACCCAGTGCACCAACAAATGCTGACCCGGTCAGGATAAAACCGGACGCGCCTAGCGTCATTGCTGTTAAGGCTGCTGCTGCTGCCCCTCCGGATGTTCCCAGAATATAGGGATCTGCAAGCGGATTGCGCAGGAGTACTTGCAGCATCACACCAGCGACGGCTAATGCCGCACCGGTAGCAAATGCAGTAATAGTGCGTGGTAACCGCAGCTCAAAAATCACTTCGCGTGTCAGAGGGCTGCCATTGCCTGATAAGGTAGCCCACGTTTCTGCAAGTGAGAACGAGGCGCTGCCGATCGATATCGACATAAGCAGTACGATAACGGTCAACACAATCAGTGCAAAAAGGAATAGGGTTCGTGACATGATGTTTATGGTCAGCAGGACAAGTCGTGATGATGACATCGTGACAGCACAAATGCGATTGTGGAACAATGTTGCTAGCTAATTACTAAGTGGTTTTATGGATCATATCGACACAGACGGTTACCGTGCCAACGTTGGCATCATTATTGTCAATGATGCGGGGCATCTGTTGCTTGGCGGTCGCATGGGTAACTCCGGTTGGCAGTTTCCGCAAGGTGGTATCGGTAAGGATGAGTCACCTGAAGAGGCGCTGTACCGCGAATTGGCCGAAGAAGTTGGTTTATCCGCAGATGATGTCGATATGCTGGGTGGTACCAGCGACTGGGTGAAATACAAGCTACCCTCAAAGTTTATCCGGCGTAACTCGAAGCCGCTGTGTATAGGGCAAAAACAACTTTGGTATTTGCTGCGCCTTACTGCGTCGGAAGATCGTTTGTGTCTAGATAGTACCGACCAGCCTGAATTTGATCGTTGGCGCTGGGTTGAATATTGGCGACCAGTGAAAGAAGTTGTCTATTTTAAACGAAGAGTCTACGTCCATGCGCTCAATGAGTTGGCGCCTTTGGTTTTTCCCGATGGTACTCCGCCTCAGCCACGTTGGTGGCCACGCGAATGGGTAGCTGCGCCAGAAGTTTGATGCGCTTGAGGTCTAGTTTTTTAGGCCCTAGTCTTTTTTTTACCAGGTAATTGTTGATGAACCGTTCCCGTGTTGTTGTTAACGCAGCGTCGCCACGCCAGAAATACTTTTTTATTGGCTTGGCAGTGGTTGCTGTCATTGTCATGCTCATGGTGAGTTTTGAGTTCGGGCAGAGTCGAGCCGGGTTCAACCGAATTGAGGCCCTTAAAAATGCGGTAGAACTTACGGATGATCTTGATGCAAGCGTCGTAGAGCTGAATGGTCTGCGAGAGCGTCTTGCTATTATAGAAACCGCAGCGCGAATTGATAAAGAAGCCTATGGTCAGGTTGAAAGTGAGTTGGGCGATCTTCAGTCACAGATTTCGGAGCTAGAAGAGAATCTCGAGTTTTATCGCGGCATCGTTTCCCCTGATGATTCTAAAGGCGTGCAAATTCAAGAGTTGCGAATCACCGCCGCCGACGCTCCGAACCACTATCGTTTGCAGTTGTTTCTGACTCAGGCCTTGCGGAGTGACCGGCCAATATCCGGAGCCTTGAATGTGCAGATATTCGGGCAAATAGGCTCCGTGCCAACGGAGCTGAAGCTTGCGGAACTGCTGAGTGACACGGGTCTCAAAATGCCTGATAAGTTCAAGTTTCGCTATTTTCAGGAGATTCTTGCGGAAATAGCGCTGCCAGAGGGTTTTGAGCCTATTAGTGTTGAAATTAGTGCCCGTCCGGTCGGAAAGAAATCCAAAACTGTGGAAGAGTCCTTCGTTTGGCAATTAAAAGCGGAGTAGTGTGGTTCTCTATTATGTGTAATTAGCACTGTCCACGGGCGTGACAGGCATAGAGGAGTAGGACATGTTTGGCGGAAAGAAAGCAAAAGCAGCGGCATCAGGTAATCAGTCTTTGATAGGCCATGGCGCAAAACTCAATGGCGACCTTAAGTTTGACGGCGATTGCTATATCGACGGAATGATCGAAGGTGATGTTTCTACTGTTGATTCTGACAAAGCTTATCTGAGTATTAGCGAGGGTGGTTGCGTTAAAGGCAATGTATACGTGCCCGTGCTTGATCTGAGTGGTCGTATCGAAGGCGATGTCTACGTAACAGAGAAGGCAGTATTTGGCGCCAGCGCACGCGTTACCGGTAACGTGCATTACAACCTTATCGAAATTGCTTCAGGTGCTGAGATTAACGGGCAACTGATTCATGAAGAGGCTCCGCAGTCGCAGTCTGTTAAGGCAGAGCAAACTACGGAGAAGCCTTACATCAAGAGCCTTGCTGCAGAATCTGCAGGTTAATCCTACGTTTCTACTAGTTAATTCGTTGCTTTAAGGTAGAATGACTCTAATTCAGACGCTGTTTTATTCAGGTATACACTAATGAGCGCAGAGCCAACCACATTTGATCCTTCCGCCGAATCAATTGTCTTTACCGATTCCGCTGCCCACAAGGTAGAGGAATTGATCAAAGAAGAAGAAAACCCCAACCTTAAGCTTCGAGTATTTGTCTCGGGCGGCGGCTGTTCCGGCTTCCAGTACGGGTTTACTTTCGATGAAGAAATTCTGGACGGAGATACCAGCGTCGTAAATAGCGATGTCACCTTGCTGATCGATCCTATGAGTTATCAGTACCTGATAGGTGCTGAGATTGACTATA
>CBDTTT010000076.1:0-6916 GCA_965363345.1 uncultured Chromatiales bacterium | reverse complement strand
GGACAAAGCTTCGCCATCGGTGGCTTTGGTAATAACTGAGCCAAGGCGCTTGGTACTTGATGCGGCCGGGCGAGGTCTGGCTTGCGGTAACTTGCTGCTGTGATCGCCGGTGCACCAGTTATCACTGCGTGCCAGGCCGGATGAGTCCGCATGCTTTAGAACAGCGCGTTCGATTTTCGGGTGCAACCAGACGTCGCGGTTCTCTATATAAGAAGGGTAGGTCGTGAGACGCTCAATGAGTATGCTGCCGGCGGAACGGGTTTCTGTACTGAGGACTTCCAGCTCCGGCCAGGGTGACTCAGGATTGACATGATCCGGAGTTACGGGTGAAACGCCACCCCAATCATTGATGCCAGCATTGATGAGTTCACCCAAGCGTCCTGCGTTTAGATTGGGCGGCACCTGAATGCTCATGCTGGAGCCAAATATCTTGCGGGTTACTGCAATTGTCCAAAGGAGTTCGTCAAAAGCGGGCGCAGGGGCGGCGTGCATTTTGGTGCCGGGTTTCGGCACAAAGTTTTGCACGATGATCTCTTGCACATGACCAAACTGATCATGCAGGTCTTTAATATCCTGCAAACTTTGGATGCGTTCTTCGCGGGTTTCGCCGATACCAATAAGAATGCCGGTGGTGAGAGGTACTTTAGCCTGTCCGGCATCGCGGATGCTGGCGAGTCTTACTGCCGGGTCTTTATCCGGCGATCCAAAATGCGGCATGCCCTTTTCGCTTAAGCGTGGTGAAGACGACTCAAGCATGATGCCCATGCTGGGGGCGAACTCGCGTAAGCGTGTGTATTCATCAAAACTTAATACACCCGGGTTCAGGTGCGGCAATAAGCCGGTTTCTTCGAGTACCATTTTTGCCATAGCGGCAACGTAGTCGATGGTGCTCTCGTAGCCGAGTTCATCAAGCGCTTCGCGCGCAGCTTTATAGCGCAGTTCGGGTTTGTCACCAAGCGTAAATAACGCTTCTTTGCAGCCTTGTTCACGACCGGCTTGTGCGATGGCAAGTACCTGTTCCGGTGACAGGTAAATATTTTCTAAGCGCTTTGGTGTTTTAGCATAGGTGCAGTAATGGCAAACATCACGGCACAGCTCAGTAAGGGGAATAAACACCTTACGTGAATAGCTGACATGGTTGCCCCAGCCGGCATCGCGAAGTGCGGTAGCTTCAGCCATTAGTTCTGACAAAGGCGTGTTGAGTAGATTGTTCATCCGTTGCTTGCCTGCGGTTCGGTTTTTTTCATGAGCCGGGCTGAAATACCGGAGCCGGCTAGGTATTGACTCGTATGGATGCCGGCAGCTGCGTTCAGACTAGCCTTTACAACCCAGCGTAGGTCGTCCGGTTCATCAATATCATTTTGAAAATCGACAAGGAACTGCTGTTGGCATCTTATGCCCTTATTTTTGGCTTCTGCCAGATGCATCCGGGCGCTGTCTTTACCGTAGTGGAAGTCGATAGCGGCGGGAGGTGTGCAGAGCAGGGCATTGGTTCCGCCATCTTTTTCGGCGGCACAAATGCTGATGCCGGTGCCATGGCTCTTAATGAGTTCATCGATTGCTGTAGATGACAGTGTCGGCAGGTCGGCAGGTACGATCAGAATACCGTCGATCATTTTGTCCTGCAGTTCGCCTGCTACTACTGTCAGGTTCTCGTTCAGACCTTTGGTCGTTTCGAGAAAGATTAGGCAGTCTTCTTCGCGGGCGAGTGCGGCCATATCCTGGTCTGCGGTAACCACGGCCACCTGGGCAATACGCTGCGATGCTTTGAGTGCCGCAATGACGTCGAGCATCATCGCGCGTGCAAGTCCCGCACACTCTTTCTCATCAAGCAGCGAGGCGAGTCGCGTCTTGGCGAGTGATGTGGTTTTAACCGGTAGAATGGCCCAGATCTTATTCACGATGGTCTTTAATGATGTCTATAGCGTTGGTTGTATTTAGAGTCGGCGTGGCGGTTTTAGTTTCATTTTTTAAAAACTGGCTGCAAAGTCTGTGACGCATGCAGCTAGGTCCTTTTTACTCGTTATATCCGTCATTACCGTGTTGCTGACGTAAACCTTAATACCCAGAGATTCTATGTCTGTCCGAAGATCCGCATCAGCGTTGTCGATAACTAACCCGTCGATTGTGCCATGGTAATGCTTTGCTATGGCAAGTGCCGAACTTTCCAGACCGAGTTCATTCATGATCTTCGCGGTAGGCCCCTTAAGTGCCTGTCCACCCACGATGGGTGATACAGCAATGACCGGCGCAGATGATTCCCCTATTCCATCCCGGATTTCGTTAATCGACAGTATCGGATCGATGCTGAGGTATGGGTTGGAGGGCGTGATGACTATGGCTTTCAGACTATCGTTCAGCAGAGCATCGCGCGCTGCCGGGCTGCATTCAGCTGTGTCGGAACCGGCATAAACCAATTCCTTAACGACAGGTGCGGCCTGCTGGCGGACAAAGTAATCCTGAAAATCCAGCACGCCGACATCACTATGAACCTTGGTCGCGACCGTATCGTTCGTCATCGGAATAAGCGGAATATCCACGCCAAGCTGTTGGGCTAAAGTTGCCGTCACATCACTTAAGGTTTTGCCGCTATTGAGTAATTCGGTGCGCCGAAGGTGGGTCGCAATGTCTTTGTCACCCAAGCGGAACCAGGATTCACCATTTAGGGCTTCCAGCGCTTCCATACAGCTAAATGTTTCATCGACAATGCCCCATCCCATTACTGGATTCGCAATGCCCGCTAGGGTGTACATTAACGTGTCGATGTCTGGCGAAATATTGAGGCCTAAGTGAACGAAGTCATCGGCGGTATTCACGATGACGCGCACTTCATTTGAGCTCAGCAGAGCATTAAAACCTGCAACAAGTTTTGCGCCACCAACGCCTCCGGAAAGTATCGTGTAACTCATGACTCAGAGTGTACTGTTCGGTGTGCCAACAAGGTAGCTATTCGGTGCTCTTGCGGAACAGATCTTCTGCTGCCGGGCGAAGAATGGTCGCTGCCGTTTGTTTTGATGTGCCTTGGTTGAGGCCGCGCAGCAATACTACTGGAATAGCTTCGTCACCTTCGCCCATCAGGAGTTCTGCGGTAGCAGCAATGGCGTCGGCGATAGCATGCTCTGCGACCATAAGTTCTTTACCGAACATATCGTGATTGCCACGCAGGTTCTGTAGGGCTTCTACTCCGGCACTGCCGATAGCCATGCCGACGGTGCCGAGTCGGAAAGGACGTCCGACACTGTCTGTTATGACAATGCCCAGGCTCAGCTCAAAATGTGCGTTCAACTTAATGCGCAGTTGTTCTGCCGAAACATTTGAATCTTCAGGCAGCAGCAATGCATTGGTTTCACTGTCTTCAATGTTGGAGCGGTCAATTCCGGCATTTGCCAGAATAAAGCCACGAATATCTTCAACGATGAGAACGTTGTTGCCGGTGGCGATGATGCTTTTAGATTCTCGCAGTACCAGCTCGACCATTGCCGGATCTTTGTCTATCTCTGCTGCAATCTTCTGCGCCTCTTCTGAGGGCTCGATATCGCTCATGCGGACGATGCGGTTTTCGGCTTTTGAGATGATCTTTTGAGCGACAACCAGCACATCGCCCGATTGAGGTGCAATTTTGCTGCTGGCTAAACCCTCAACAATGAGGGCGCTCAGGTCGTCACCGGGCTGTACCAGAGGCAGTCCGGTAATGGCAAAAGCCTCAAGGCGCTTGCTGCTCATGAATAGTGCTCGCGCTGTTGGGTTAGTCGGGAATGCCGGTGATTTTGATGCCGGTATGTGCGCCCGGGAACTGCTTATTCAGATGAATCAGCAGTGAAGTCATTGCTTCTGCGGCTACTGAATTGGCAATAGGGCCGGCATGCCAGGCACGCATTCCACTGGCGCGGGCAAGCTGCACAACAACTTCACGGGCATCTTTTTTATCGCCGGTGACCAGTACGTCGCAGGTGATGGGTGCGTCACCGGGCAGTGAGTCGGCAGCAATATTCTGGAATGCAGAAACGACCTGAACGTTTTCGCCCAACAGCTGCTGGGTGATGATTCCTGCCGATCCTTCGGGCGGTAACTGCACGCGAGCAACCTTGGGTGGTACGAGAGGCACGGTAGTATCAACAACGATTTTGCCCTGAACCACATCGTGCAGCTGTTCGAGAGTTGAGCGTTGATGATTGAACTTGATTGTAAGGACAACAATCTCGCCAGCCTCTGCAGCGGCTAGGTTGTCCATACCCTGCGCAACATCTTTGCCCAGCTTAGAATTGATGTCTGCTGCGGTTTCTGCTGCGCGTTCTGCGTCACGTGAACCGATAATGACCTTGTTGCCGGCCTGTGCGAAACGCCAGGCCAGACCGCCACCGAGAGAGCCGGTGCCGCCGATAATGCTGATGGTATGCATAGTAATAGCTTCTTTTTGCTGTGTTCTTGGGAAAAACTCCGCAGGATTTGAGTCCCGGCGGCTGAATTGCGGCAATTCTACGTCATTTTGGATGCAAAAATACCCTGCCGGCGGATTTTGGCGAAACCGTCTGATATGTAACAATAGCGGGCAATAAGACCCGTTCGGATTCTTGTCGCTTGGTTTTTCTGATTTGCAGGCTTAGGTCCGATGTAAGGTCACATAAAGTAAGACTAAATACCGCCATGTCGGTCACTGAGATGCGCGGTTGTTAAGCGGAGAACATAGATTGCCTGTGCATGAAATTCATATGCAGGTCGCGTTGGATATTGCCCGACGTGGTCTGGCTGCGGGTGAGCCCCCGATCGGTGCTGTTGTGGTGCGCGATGGGGTGCAGGTTGCCCGTGCGCATAATTCGGTGATCTCGCTGTTAGATGCAACGGCTCATGCCGAGATTGTTGCGATCCGTGAATCCTGTCATGAGTTGCGTGCTCTGCAATTAACCGGCTGTGATTTGTATTCAACTGTTGAACCATGTCCGATGTGTCTGGCGGCATGTCATTACGCAGGCATCGCAAATGTGTACTTCGGTGCATCGCTCGAGGAAATGCAGTCGGTTACCGGCAATGAGTTAACCGGGTGCGCAATGAATGGCGTGTCGGTAAGCAAGCATGGCGGCGTTATGCAGGAAGAGTGTTTGCAGTTGTTGCATGACTGGGCAGGAAGTAACCTGCCGTGAGTGCTCAGTACGATGATATTGCGCAGGCCTACAGTGATGGCAAGTTGTCACCGCTCCGGCGTTATGTGGAAGCGCATACCTTGTTTGATCTTGTGGGCGATGTCAGTGGTCTGCGTGTCTTAGATCTGGCCTGTGGTGATGGCATTTACTCGCGACAATTGAAGGCGATGGGTGCCGCTGAGGTTGTCGGTGTCGACATATCCTCCGGCATGATCGATATCGCGCGTCTCGAAGAAAACCAAAAACCCTTAGGTATCGAATACTTATGTAGTGATGCAAAAGACATCGCTAACTTGCCGGGGTTTATTGCCGGTTTTGATTTGATTGTCGGTGCCTACTTGTTTCACTACGCACCGAATGAGCAGGTTTTGTTGCAGATGTGTAGTGCAGTGCACCAGTGTCTTAAACCAGCAGGGCGTTTTGTGGGTATCAACGAAAACCCTGAGCAAAGCCTTGCGGATTTTGCGGGTTATGCACAGTACGGTTTTAACAAGGTTGCCTGCGCGCCGCTGCTTGATGCCACGCCGATAACCTATTCGATGGTATCGGGCCGGAGCCTGATTAGTTTTGACGTGTATTACTACGGCAGCAGTGCTTACGAGCGTGCCTTTGCTGAAGCCGGTTTTAGTGGAGCGCATTGGCAGCCGCTAAAGCTTGATCCTGAAGGTATAGAGACCTGCGGGGCAGAATACTGGGATGAGTATCTGGCGAACCCCCCGGTGACCGGCTTGGAGTTATTGCCGTGAGTCAGACGTCCGGGTCGTTGAGTTCGGTCAGTCAGACCGGCACCTTGTTGCTGCATCGCTTTGAGTCGTTCGCAGCTGCGACACCCGATCAGCCAGCGATCCGCAGTCTTGTTGGTGGCCTGATTGTCGATACCTGCTATCGCGATCTGAACCAGTTGGCCGACAGAATTGCTGCGAAGATTATAGCCCGGAATATTGCCAGGAGTATTACTAGGGCAGACCTGTCGACAGACACACCGCTGATTGCGATTCGTTTGCCTGCAGGGCTGGAGCAAGTTGCAACTATTCTCGCTGTTTGGAAGGCAGGCTGTGCCTATGTACCTCTCGACAGTTCAGCAGAGCGCGAAGCACAAATTCTTGAATTGACTCAGCCTGCGTTACTTATCGATAGTGCGTTTCTGGCCACGCCATACATTGGGGCAGACACGGCAGAGCTTCCGGTTTCACTGCCGACGCTGCAGCCAGCACAACTGGCTTATGTGATGTTTACCTCCGGATCGACCGGCACGCCTAAGGGCGTTGAAGTGACGCAACAGAATCTCGCCGATCTGATCGCGCCACTGGCCGACACCTTGCAGCTGACAACAGACGATGTCTGGTCACAAACCCATTCCATTGCATTCGGTTTTTCTGTTTGGGAAATCTGGGGTGCCTTTGCCAGTGGTGCTTGCCTGGGCATTGTGAATGCGGCGAGTCGCAAAGATCCGCGACGCATAGAAGCAATACTGGCAGAGCAGGATGTCTCCGTTTTAAGTCTGACGCCTTCTGGTCTTGCTCAATGGCTGGCGTTAGACGACATGAGTGTGCCACCAAAGTTGCGCCTGCTCGTATTAAGTGGCGAGGCCGTTGTGTCGGCGCGTCTTGCCGAGTGGTTTGCGCGTTGCCCGAATCACGTAAGAGTGATCAATACCTATGCTCTAACAGAAACAGCGGGCAGGGTGTGCGTGCAGGAATTTACAGCGTCTGATGTCATCGAGACGTCTGTTGTAGGTAAGCCGGTTGCCGGTCTTGAATTGCGCTTGTTGGATGAGC
>CBDTTT010000075.1:0-7110 GCA_965363345.1 uncultured Chromatiales bacterium | reverse complement strand
TGCCATCATCCTGCCGCCTTTTTTTGTTCGTTGCTTAATTCACAGCCTATGGGGTTCTATGCACCAGCGCAGCTGGTGCAGGCGGCAAAACGTCATCAGGTTGAGGTGTTGCCCGTTGATGTTAATTGCAGCGATGTTGAATGTACCTTGGAGCGGGGCATTCAACCGCGCTTACGTTTGGGCTTTTGTATGGTGCGTGGGCTTGCGGATGATTTTGCCACAGAGCTTGTGAGCGTCCGTGCTGCTATGCCGTTTGTTGATATGGCAAATTTTAATAAGCGTATTCAGCCAAACCGGAAGAATCTTGAGTTGCTGGCTGCAGCAGATGCATTTAGTGCTATTGCAGGCAATCGGCATCATGCGCACTGGCAGGCCAGTGGTATAGAGCCAGCAGTGCCGCTTTGGCAGAGTGAGCAACAACAGGAGGCGGTGCCGCTATTACATGCACCCTCTGAGGGGCTGAATATTGTGGCTGATTACCAGAGTATGGGTTTGAGTTTGCGGCGCCACCCGTTGGCTGTGCTTCGTTCAGCATTGAATAAACATGAGGTGATCCCAATAGCCGAGCTGAGTCAGCTACCGGATGCGGCTGTAGTGCGTTCAGCAGGTCTGGTTATTACCCGGCAGCGGCCGGGTACCGCGAATAACGTAACGTTTGTTACTTTGGAAGATGATACGGGCTATTTAAATTTAATCATTTGGGAGCAGCTTGCCGAGGCGCGGCGCCAGGTTTTACTACGCTCACGTTTGATGGCAGTAACCGGAAAGTTGCAGAAGCAGGATGGGGTGCTGCATCTTATTGCAACACAGATTGATGACTACACATCATTGCTGGGCGGCTTAACCACTGTAAGCCGCGATTTTCATTAACGACCTAATTCGCTATGAACGGATTGCCTGCTTAGTCTTCTTCGAGTTCGTAATCTTCGAAATCATCCAGGTCGTGCACGTGACGCTTGCTTTCGAGGATCTCATCAAGACGTTGGCGTAATTGACCATCGCTATCAACGCCTTTTGCTTTTTCAGATTCAAGCTCGGCGATAAGTCCTACAACGTCAATTTCAACAGAGCTTTCGCCAACGTTGTCTGTTTGGCTCACAACGGGCTCATCCGTTTCAAAATCTTCCACGACTTCGTCTCGTTCGTCGGATGAAAACATGCTCATTATTTCTCTCCTACAATACGCACTATGCGGTATCTAAAACATCAGTGGCTTCCATCAAGCCATGGGTGAAGTCTCCTGTATTTTGCTGCTATGTAACCGTGACTTATGTCACATAAACAGCAATCGAATTATGTGGAATGGTGGAGTATTACGGTGAGATAGGGGATGGCTTAGCACGCTTATAAGATAAGGTTTTTATCTTATTTTTCAGGTGGTTAAATTTTTTCTAACCGACCAGTTCGTTCAGCTGGAAGATCGGCATCAGAATAGATAGCACGATAAAGGTGACCACAACGCCCATGCCGACGATGACGGCGGGCTCGAGTATGCCGAGCATTGTAGCAATCAGACCGTCCATTTCCCGTTCCTGATTTTGTGCTGCACGGCCCAGCATATTTTCAAGCTGGCCACTTGATTCACCACTCGAAATAAGATGCACACAGATAGGCGGGAAGTAGCCGCTCTTACCAAGTGATTCGCCGATAGCAGCGCCTTCACGTATTCGATGTGAGGCTTCTTCAACCGCTAGTTTCATCGGCATGCTGGCAACCACTTCACTGGCGATACGCAGGCAGTCGAGTACAGGAACGCCGGCGCCGGTGAGAATGCTAAAAGTGCGCGTGAAGCGGGCGGTGTTAAAACCACGCACGAGTTTGTTCACTAAAGGTATCTTCAGTAAAAATTTATCGAAGGCCATTCGCGGACCGGGATTCTTCAGAAGTCGGTTAAAGCCGAAGCCCGCCGCAATCAGAACGACGACAAGAAGCAAACCGTAGCTTTGTAAAAACTCACTGCTAGCAATAAGGAACCGCGTTGTCCCTGGTAATTCGCGTCCGGTATCGGCAAACACACCAACAACTTTTGGCACCACGTATACCAGCATCAGACTTACGATTGAAATCGCCAAAACAGTCAGTACCACCGGATATATCATGGCCTGCTGAATCTTCTGCTTAAGCTCCTGACGCGCTTCCGTGTAGTCGGCAAGTCGTTCTAATACGGTGTCCAGATGCCCGGATTGTTCACCGGCGGCAACCGTTGCTATGTATAGCTCGGGGAAGGCCTTCGGGAAATCTTTTAGGCCATCAGCAAAGGTGTGACCCTCCATAACCCGGGAGCGCACACTGAGCACAATGCTTTGTATTTTGGGTTGTTCAGTTTGTTCTGCAACAGCTTTAAGGCCTGTCTCAAGCGGCATGGCTGCATTGACCAAAGTGGCCAGTTGCCGGGTAAACATGGCGAGATCGCTGGCGGATATACCGCCGCCAAAGGAGATGTTGAAGCCACCTGTTTCTTTCTTCTCTTTTACTTCTGCAACTTCAACAGGAAACAGGCTTTTCTCGCGCAGCAACTGCCGCACCTGACGTGCGGTTTCGCCTTCCAGAACGCCTTTGCGTTCTTTGCCTGCGGCATCTACAGCTGTGTATTCAAATGCACCCATTAACGTGTCCGGTGACTCATATCGGAGTTATCAACTGCGGGTTACCCGCAACACTTCTTCGAGTGTTGTGGTGCCATCCAGCACTTTGCGTAAACCATCTTCACGAATACCCTTGCTCTTGGTGCGGGCATATTTTTCGAGTTCATGTTCACCCGCGCCATCATGAATCATGGTGCGCAGGTTGTCGTCGACCTCAATTACTTCGTAGACACCAGTACGCCCATGGAAGCCACTGCCATTTCTGAGTGCTTCCTCGTTGGGTCGATATAGGGTAGGTGGATTCGCCGGATCGAGTCCGAGTCCGGCACATTCAAATTCACTTGCTGTATAGGCAACGCGTGTTTCAGGGTCGAGTACACGTACCAAGCGTTGTGCAACCACGCCAATTAGGCTGGATGAGAGGAGAAATGGCTCAACGCCCATATCCCGGAGGCGGGTGACTGCGCCAACAGCGGTGTTGGTATGTAAGGTGGAGAGCACCAGATGACCCGTTAAACTCGCCTGGATTGAGATCTCCGCGGTCTCAACATCACGAATCTCACCAACCATCACCACGTCAGGATCCTGCCGCAGAATGGCACGTAGGCCCTTCGCAAAGGTCATACTAACTTTGGTATTTACCTGCGTCTGACCGATGCCATCCAGGTAGTACTCAATCGGATCTTCAACCGTAAGGATGTTACGGGTGTTGTTATTGATTTGTTCAAGCCCTGCGTACAGGGAAGTGGTTTTACCGGAACCTGTCGGGCCGGTAACCAGAATAATGCCGTGCGGCCGATGAATGAGGTCTGTCATGACTTCACGGGCGCCGGCTTCCATGCCCAGTGAATCAAGATTCAGCCGTCCGGCTTGTTTGTCGAGTAAACGCAGTACAACACGTTCGCCATGTCCGGAAGGAATAGTCGAGACACGCACGTCAACTGCACGTCCGGCAATCCGCAGTGAAATACGCCCGTCTTGCGGCAGACGCTTTTCAGCAATGTCGAGCGCCGACATCACTTTGATACGTGACACGACCAGTGGGGCAACCGCACGTCGCGATTGCAAAACTTCTTTCAGAACACCATCGACCCGGAAGCGAATGACGAGTCGGTTTTCAAAAGGCTCTACATGAATATCGGATGCGTTTTCTTTAATCGCTGATGTCAGTACCGCATTGATCAGTCGAATGATGGGTGCATCATCATCACTTTCCAGTAGATCGGACGGCTCGGGCAATTCCTGAGCAACCCGCAGTAGGTCAGACTCGTCATCAAAACCTTCGACCATTTGCATGGTTGAGTCTGAGTTATCTTCGTAGGCTTGTTGAAGTGCCTGTTCGAAATTATCCGCGGTTGTGACTTCTGTGTGCAGTGCCATGCCGATCGCACGTCGTGCCTCTGTCAGGCTAACTGGGTCGGCGGTAGGGCGAACCAGCGTTCTGATCGTGCCGTCTTTCAGGCGCTGCGCAAGCAGGCCATGGCGTTTGGCAAACGCGAAGGGCAGCAGAGGGCCCGGTTCATCGCCGCTGGCAATGATATCGATGTCCGGCACATCGGGGGTTGCCGATAGCAATGGTGTATCGATCAAAACCGGTGTATCTGTTTCGGGTTCAATGGCCAACTTAGTTGCCAACTGCCGAGGTTGTCGGCGTGTTGTTACGCAGATCAATGGTCTGACTGTCTCGCGGTGATTCAAGTTCAGGAAGGGTTGGCCGGTCGCCCAAATTAAACCTTTCCTGTCCCTGAGCTTTGATCTGGGCATCACGAATGAGGGTGTATTTTGCGTTGGTAGCTATCGCTGCCTGTGTGCTGTCTCGTAAAATTGTCGGTTTGATGAATATCATTAGATTGGTTTTTACCAACTGTGCTTCTTTACCGCGGAACAGCGCACCTAGCAGCGGTATGCTGCCGAGAATGGGGACCCGTTGTTCTTTTTCACGCATCTCGTCACGTATCAAACCGCCCAGTACCAGGGTTGCGCCATCATCGACAATTACGGAAGTTGTGATTGTGCGATTGTTGGTGATGAGATCCACAGCCTGGGTGCTGTCACTCACGCTTGATACTTCCTGATCGATGGTAAGCAGAATGGCATCGCCCTCATTAATCTGTGGTGTGATCTTGAGGGTAAGCCCAACCTGCTGTCGTTCAACCGTCTGGAAAGGACTAACTGCACCGCCCGCGGCACCGGTGTTGCTGAAGGAACCGGTTACGAAAGGCACTTCCTGACCCACACTAATTTCAGCTTCTTCGTTGTCCAAGGTGACCAGTGTTGGCGTGGCCATAATATTGCTGTTGGTATCGGCCTCAAGAGCCTGAATGACGGCTGCGAAACTCAAACCGGTTTCGGATACGCTGCCGACAGCCGCATTAATGCCGTCGCTGATGGCGGATACGGCCTGGGTAGGATCATCACCAAGTGCTGAACCCAACAAGCCAACGGCGCCGGGACCAATTTGTGAAAAGTCGGTAGCACCCACGGCAATACCTTCATCGTAGGCCGCCCAAGTAATACCAAGGCTTGCAGCATTGTCTGCCAGCACTTCAACTACGATCGCTTCGACCAGCACCTGAGCACGACGAATATCTATCTTGTCGACAACAGTCATCATTGAGCGCATAACTTTGGGTGGTGCGGTAACGATGAGGGCGTTGGTTTCTTCATCAGCCCAGATTACGATGCCAGATTGTGTGCCACCGTTACCGTCGGCGGTTGCGCTTGAGCTGTATTGGGTTTCTAGCTTGCCTGCGAGGTCAGCTGCATTGGCATAGCGGAGGTAACGTACTCGTGTGTCGCCGCCATCTTCTAGTGGTGTGTCGAGATGTGTAATCAGCGCGCGTAAGCGCAGGCGTGCTGCACGATCACCACTAATCAAAATGCTGTTGGTGCGGTCATCGGCAACTATAGTGGTTTTTCGTGCACCGCCATCGGCAGTGCCACTCTGTTGCAAGGCCGTTACGACCCGCACAGTGTCGGAAGATGATGCGTGGGTCAAACGGATTACTTCAAACTCGTCGTCACCCGCCTGATCGATGCGTCGGATGATGCTGATAAGGCGTTCGACGTTGGCGGAGCGATCGGAAATAATAAGCATGTTAGATGCAGGGTGTGCTGCCAGATGTCCGTACTGCGGGATGAGTGGACGCAGGATAGGCACCAGCTGTGCGGCTGATACATTGTTCACAATGACAACACGCGTCACGATATCGTCTGCACGACTACCAGTAGTGCCTTCCCAGCCGGGCATTTGCCGGGCGTTTGCATCGGGGAGAATTTTGATGATGTCGCCGGAAGGAACCGCGACATAACCGTAGACCTGCAATATAGATAGAAACGCCTCGTAAAAAGCCTCAGAGCTCATCGGTGTTGATGAGAGCATTGTGACTTGTGCTTTAACACGCGGGTCAATGACAAAGTTTCTGCCGGTCACTTCACTGACCGCTTCAATAATTTGCTGAATGTCGGCGTCTTTATAGTTCGGCGTGATCGTCGCCTGAGCGAGTGCCGTATTGAAAGCACTTAAACCCAGCCAGAAGAGCATCACGACCGGTACGAGTATCTGCTTGCGAAGTTTATATGAGACCGAAATCATCTTTGGGTGTCGTCCTTGTTCATTACAAGACTGGTGTCGATAGATACGACCTGAGGTTGCCCGTTACGTTCCAGTGTAACAGTGACCTGACTCGCGTCTCCCAAGCTCTGGAATAGGCTCATGCCATCGGCCATGTTGTTTAATGCAACACCATTAATATCTGTTACCAGATCACCAGGGCGCAGCCCTAAGGCAGCAAACCCTTTGCGGTCGCGGCCGGGGTATATGCGATAGCCCTTAAGTTTGCCATCTGGCATATAGGGTTGTGGTCTAACGATGTCGGTGAATTTGTTCGTAATGTTCTCACCATCTTCTACGAGATTGCGAGCAGTGCGTGCAGGAATGAAGGTGCGCCGTCGCGTCGTTGAGCGTGTCTGAGAATTTACAATGCCACCTTTGGCGACCTCGGGCAGGCGCAGTGTTTCTAAAACGCCACCGCGACTCAGGATAACGAGTGTTGCCTGTACCTCATGCAGCTTGGCTCCGCCGGGTATGGCATCACCGATGAAGTAGACGTTGCTGTTCTTACTTTGCTCGCTAATGATGGCATGTGCCTGGTCCGGATCGCTCGACATGATTGCGCCATGCAGTTCGAGGTTCAGCTTGGTTTCGGGGGCATTGGCCGTGCTTTGTGTTACGGCCTGCGTGTCATCGGCGGAGCTCTCACCAAAAATATGTGAGTCGACGATAGCGACATGAGCATTGCTGCGGGCAGCAGGCTCTGCGGCAGAGCTAGGGCGCTGTGCAAGCGGGGCAGCAGGTGCGGGCTCCGGAACCAGTGCCCAGACAATCTGTACCAGATACCAGGCAATCATGATGACGGCCAGAGCGCTTACCCAGAAAGGCAGGTGCTGGTTGACCGCAGCTATTGCAGCTGCAGTATCCTGGCTACGCCATTCTTCAATTTTTGTTTGCAGATTCAATGTATAC
>CBDTTT010000074.1:0-7140 GCA_965363345.1 uncultured Chromatiales bacterium | reverse complement strand
AAAACTGTCAGTCAAAGAATTTCCAGCAAGCCCGACTTGCTGGACTTGCATGCGTCTAACCCGACGCGATACCCATTTCTACTAGAGAGCGCAGCGCACGGGATTGACCCCGATGGTGCTGCTTCAGCACAGGCTCGATACGATATCCTGTTCGCCTTTCCGGGCGAGACTCTTAACTCGCTAGGCAATGGGGTGCTTTCCGGTTCCTATTCTGACGGTGCCATCAGTTTTTTGGATGCCTTGGACCAGTGGGCAAAGGCCGAACGTGTTGCGAACCCGGGCAGCGTATTGCCATTCTCTGGCGGTTGGTTCCTGTATTTTGCATACGAACTGGCAGGGGAGTTAGAGCCTGGTCTGAGACTTCCCTTAAGCGCTAGCCAACCCATTGCTATCGCCACGCGCATTCCGGCGGCGATTATTTATGATCGCCTTACCGGCGAGCATTGGGCCATCGCCGAGGCATCGCATGCGCAGCTGCTCGATCAGTTAGTTGACGATGCTGCAGTAGTATCCGCGCAGGCAGCAGATACACAGGGGACTGTACTACCCGAGTCTGCTGAGCTGTTCGTCCACGAAGCACCTGCAGAAGATTTTATTGCCGCAGTAAATAGCGCCAAGCGGCACATTTCCGCGGGTGACATCTATCAGGCGAATTTGTCTCGTCAGTGGCATGCTAAGGGCAGTGGGAAACCTGCGTGGCAGCTGTATCAGCAGTTGCGGGCCGCAAACCCGGCGCCTTACGCGGGGCTTGCAGTATTCGGCAAGGAGCAGGGGCTCCCGGGCGATTTTGCCGTTATTAGTTCCTCACCCGAGCGTTTGGTGTGCGTCCACGATGGTCGTGTCGAAACCCGTCCAATTGCCGGAACGCGACCTCGAATCAACGATGCGCCAATCAGTCGTGCGGAGTTGGATGAGTTTTTGGGGCATCCGAAGGAGCGCGCAGAGCACGTGATGCTAATCGATCTGGAGCGCAATGATCTTGGCCGTATTTGTATCGGCGGTTCGGTAGAGGTCAATGAGTTTATGGCTGTCGAAAGTTACTCGCATGTGCATCATATTGTGTCGAACGTGATCGGCGATCTTAGGCCGGGAACAACGTTCGGGCAGGTAATCCGTGCTGTGTTTCCGGGCGGCACGATTACCGGCTGCCCCAAGGTTCGCTGCATGGAAATTATTGCAGAACTTGAGGGATGTCCTCGCGGTGCCTACACCGGTTCTATGGGGTATCTGAACCGGGATGGTAGCTGTGATCTGAATATACTCATCCGGACGATGGTTTTGCAGGATGACGATATTACGTTGTCTGCAGGCAGCGGTATCGTTGCCGATTCAGATCCTGAATCGGAGCTTAATGAGACCCGTGCAAAAGCAAAAGGACTGTTACTTGCCATTCGTTAGCATGCTGAATAGCGTTAGAATACAGCCCATGAGTATGTGTCTAAATGGATAGATGGCTGATCAATGGTGTCGACGGGGATGTGATCTCCGTGAATGACAGGGGCTTGGCGTATGGCGACGGCCTTTTTGAAACTGTTGCCGTTCGGCGCGGGCAGCCACGTTTTATTGAGCATCACTTTGCCCGGCTCCAACAAGGCTGCAGACGTCTTTCTATTGAGCTTCCAGATCTCACTGAGCTGGCTTCTGATATCGCTACTTTGGTTGAAGACCATCAGCATGCGACAGTGAAGCTTATTGTTACCCGTGGATCCGGTAAGCGTGGCTATTCACCCGCATCTGCAACGTTGCCGCAACGAATGGTTGGTATTTCGAAAAGCAAGCCAGCCCCAACAGCATTTTATACTGAAGGTATCCGTGCGCGTCGCTGTAGCACGAGTGTGTCGCGCAATCCTGCACTAGCGGGCTTAAAGACTCTGAACCGTCTTGAGCAAGTGCTTGCGCGTTCCGAGTGGAGTGATCCCGCCATCGCAGAGGGTCTTATGTTTGACGAAGCGGGCCACTTGATATGCGGCACCATGAGCAACATATTTTTAGTGATTAACGGCACCTTAGTCACGCCCGACTTGAGTTTTTCAGGCATTCAAGGGGTTATGCGGCAGCAGTTGATTGATAGCTGCGACAGCGCCGGAGTTGGTATCCAGGAAATGGCTGTTACAAGCGAGATGCTCGAGCATGCCAGCGAAGTGCTGCTGACCAACTCGCTCATCGGCCTATGGCCGATAGATTCGATCGGTAAGCATCAGTTTACATCCCGTGAGTACGCACCGAGGCTGATGCAACTGCTGGCGGCTAAAGGTGTGTCAGAGTGTGCGGTCGCGATAGGTGAATAGCGTGCTACGTATTGCAACGGGTTTTGCTCTGGTCGCATTTGTCGGTATTGCGACCACTGTGGGGCTGGCATACCAGACTTTGAATAAAGAGCTGAAGACCTCATCCGCGAACGCGGTGATTAATGTTGCGTCGGGCACGGGCATGATAGGTCTGGCGACACAACTTAGCGATGAGGGTGTTTTGAGTTCGCCAAGCTTGTGGCAATGGTATGGACGCTTCAGTGGCAAAGCCTCCCAGATTAAAGCCGGTGAGTACGAACTTAAACCGGGTATGTCTTCAATTGATTTACTTAATGCATTGGTGAACGGCGATGTGAAATTGCACGGAATTACTGTTCTGGAAGGTTGGACCACTTCACAGTTGCTGTTGGCCATTAGAGCTAACCCGGCCATCCGGCAAACGTTGCCAAGCGACGTCGGCTTAGCCGCATTGGTCGCTGACTTAGGCGAGCGACTCGAGTTGCCGTATGAGCATGGCGAGGGTTTGTTCTATCCTGATACCTATCGCTTTGCGCGCGGCACCACGGATGTGCAACTGCTGTTGCAGGCATCGGAATTGCAGCTGCGTGAGTTGACGGAGGCCTGGCAGAATCGGGCGCCGGACCCACTCATTGAGACACCGTATGACCTGCTCAAGTTAGCTTCTATCATCGAGCGTGAAACTGCCGTTGATGATGAGCGTGCTGAGGTTTCTGGTGTGTTTATGCGACGTCTCAGGAGACGTATGCGTCTGCAGACTGACCCGACGGTGATTTACGGCCTGGGTGACAGTTTCGACGGCAATCTTACCCGGCAGCACCTGAAAACAGATAGTCCGTATAACACCTACACCCGAAGCGGTTTGCCTCCGACACCTATAGCATTGCCGGCGAGAGCGTCACTGCAGGCAGCTGCGTTGCCGGCACAGGGTAGTTCACTGTATTTCGTGGCCCTCGGTGATGGGAGTGGGCGACATGTGTTTAATGATACGCTTGAGGAGCACAACAAAGCTGTCAGAAATTATCTGCGACAGCTAAGATTACGATAGCTAAGATTCCAATGGCAACAGCCCACGAATTAAATCAGGTACAGGTGAACCGATTGAGCGAGCTAGGTAAATTTTTTATTACCGTTGAAGGAATAGAGGGTGTTGGTAAGTCGACCAATATGGCATTTATTCGTTCGTGGCTTGAAGAGCGTGGCGCTGCAGTTGTCTCGACGCGAGAGCCTGGTGGCACCCCCGGCGCGGAAGCAATTCGTAAACTGGTGCTCGATACCGGTCGGGACGAGATCCCCGATACGAGTGAATTACTCCTGATGTTTGCAGCGAGGGCTGCCCATCTGAAAAATCTGATTGTGCCGGCCCTTGAGTCCGGCAGCTTTGTGCTTTGTGATCGTTTTACCGATGCCAGTTATGCGTATCAGGGTTGTGGCCGTGGGTTGCCGACAGAGACGATTGCAGCGCTCGAATCAGTGGTGCAGGGTGATCTCCGTCCAGGGCTTACTGTGTTGCTTGATGGTAGCTATGAGTTGTCTGTGGAGCGGCGCGCAGACCGCACTCAAACCGATAGGTTTGAGCAGGAGAAATTCGATTTTTTTCAAAGAGTTAGGAATGGTTACTTAGACATTGCTGAGCGTGAGCCACAACGGGTGAAGGTGATAGATGCCGGCCAGAGTATCGGCGCCGTTCAAGCGGCTATTGCGACGGTCCTTGCCGATTTCTACCCGGAGCTATAACGATGCTGCTTGCCGCCAAAGAAACCGTTGAGCTGCCCTGGTTAGCTGAGCACCAGAAGCACTTTAACGATGCGATAGCCGCTGACCGCTGTCCCCATGCACTGCTTATTTATGGTGGTCAGGGAACAGGTCGGCGCGCGCTTGCCCGGCTGATTGCAGAGCAGCGGCTCGGTAATCCATTGGATGAGAATGAACAGCATCCGGATTTTAGAGAAATCATGCCCGAGGTCGATATGCCTGACTTCGTGCCAAAAGGTGGCAGAGCTCCAAAAAAGAGTATTTCGGTAGATCAGGCACGTGAGTTAATCGAGTTCTTACGACTCACCAGTCATCAGCGTGGTTTTAAAGTGGCGGCCGTTTACCCTGCCGACAAAATGACACAGTCGGCAGCAAACAGTTTTTTGAAAACGCTCGAAGAGCCTCCGCCGAACACGCTTATTATTCTGGTCTGCGAAAAAATAACCAGCTTGCCAGCGACCATCGTAAGTCGTTGTCAGCACATCAGAGTTGCTCCACCAACTTCTGAGCAGGGTGTTGAATGGTTGCGTCAGCAAAAGTCCGAAATCGAATGGCAGGGGCTTTTAGAGTTCTGTGGTAATGCACCCTTGTTTGCCCGCGAATTGGAACAATCCGGGTTTATTAATGTTGCCCGTGCTTACGCCAAAGACTTGAACGCAATTCAGAGGCGTGAGGCTGATCCCGTTGCTGTCGCAAGAAAATGGGCTAAAACCGATATAAATCTTTGTTTGCGATGGCTTTATGCTCAGGCGGCAAAGATAATGCGGCAGCAAGCAGACGGCGGTAATGCGAACCAGTCGACAGAAGCATGTTATGTCTATTTGAGAGAATTGAACCAGTTGAAGCGTCTGCAAAACGGTGGGGTTAACATGGATTTGAATCTCGCCCGTTTGTTGTTCGCATGGTACGGTGGTTTTACGGGTATTCAGAGGACAGCTTAAGTTTTCGCATCCGCAATCACTTCGCATACAGTTTTAAAGGGTATCTACGATGGCCAAGCCAGGCATGTTAACGCTGACAATTAAAGATAAAAGCGCGCTGTATTTAGCGTATATGCCTTCTGTAAAAAACGGTGGGTTGTTTATTCCTACCGGCAGTGAATATAGGTTGGGCGACGAAGTATTTATGTTGTTAAATCTGATGGGCGAATCGGAAAAGTTGCCCGTAGCTGGCAAAGTTATCTGGTTGACGCCTAAAGGTGCACAGGGTAAACGTGCGGCCGGTATTGGCGTTCAGTTCAGCGATCAGGATGAAGGCTCAACAAAGCAGAAAATTGAGAACCATCTGCAGGCTGCTCTAGGCGGCGACAAACCCACACACACCATGTAGTCAGACGTACTAAATACGGCAATGCATACCCGTATTTATTCGGCTTTATTCTTAATACCATCCTGCAGCACAGATGCTGTGTAGCCTTTTTCCGCGAGGATAAAAGCTCCGGCAGAGCTTCTGCGACCGGTATCGCAATAGACTACGTACTTGACGTCAGGGTCGAGTGTATTGAGTTTTAAGCGTATGAAATACAGCGGGATATTGATCGCGTTTGATTCATGAGATGCATCGAACTCGCTGGGTAAGCGGACGTCCAACCACTGTCCACCTTCGGCAACAATGGCTTGCGCCTGCTCGTAGTTGACCCGGTCCAGCGTGGGCTCTTTAAGCAAAGCGTGGAAGTCTTCGTTGCTCAAACGCATCACGGCACCATCGGTCATCATGGTGACGGTGGCATTACGCTTGTTTTCAGAAATGAGTGCTTCTTCACCAAAGGTATCGCCTGTCTCCAGTTCGGCAAGACGGATGCCATCACGGTTAAGAGGGGTCTCCCGCGTCACGCTGCAGGTTCCGGCGGTAATGACATAAAAGAAATCGCCTTCATCACCTTGCTTAATAACGACATCGCCAGCGGAATATTGGATCTGCTGCATACGCATGAAGATTGCCTGAATATTGGCTGCCGGTATTTTCTGAAAGGCACGTGTTTGTAACAGCACGGTCATCCAATCATCGCCGACCGATAGCCGGCCTGTAGCATCGAGATCATCAACTTCATAGGTTCCTGTTTGATCCCAGGTGAGCATTACGTCCAACAGGTCTGCATCGAGCGATATGTATTCGATTTCCGTTGCAGCGGACGCTGTGTATTGACGCGGCAGGGCTTCGGATATTGGCTTGCGTGCCTCAGGTGTATTGCTCTCGATCAGTTGGGTCTCACCATCATTATCGGTTAGCAGTACATTGCCTGAAACAAGGTAGATCAACTGATGATCTGTGCTGCCTTCTTTAAGCAGGACACTGCCTTCGGCAAGTATCGAAATCTTCGTTTTACGAGATAGAGCATCGAGGTTCTGGCGCTTTAGTGAGTCCAGCGGTATGAACCGTTTCAGCAGTTGAGTTGTTAGGTTTGTGCCCATTTAGTGAAATAGTGCCTAATGTTCGCGCAAATTGAAGACCGCAACACTTGTTGAGTTGCAGCATGCATGATTAAGTTAATACGCTATTCTAACGTTGCTTTGCAAAACAGGAAAGGACGCAGGTCACGAAAGACGTGGTGTGTGATACAGGTCACAACAATTTTTGCCAGCCTTCTGAGGGTGTGAAGCGTTCACCATACGTTTTCTCGAGGCGCTGCAGTTCACCGGTAACCACTTCAATGCCAAGTTTGCTTGCGTAGTTCATTGGACCTCCCAGAAATGGCGCAAAACCCGTCCCGAAGATTACCCCGGCATCAACCTCATCAGCGCTGGCAACGACGTGCTCATGCAGGCATGCAGCACTTTCATTCATCAAAGAGTAGACGAGCCGGGCGGTTATATCAGGATCTTTTGCCTGTGACGTCACCGGTTCGCGTTGTGTCTTGCCATTGGCGTAGCGATAGAACCCGGAGCCTGACTTCCGCCCCAGCGTTTTGGCGGCAACCATTTCTTGCAGCTTCGATGGAACAGGACGCCCTGTGATCTCGGCAAGTCCCTCGGCGACATGCAGCCCTATATCGAGTCCAACCGAGTCGGCCAGTTCGATCGGTCCCATCGGCATACCAAAATTCTTTGCCGCACGATCAATATCCTGTGGCGCTACCCCTTCAATGTAGAGGCGCATTGCTTCATCCAGGTAAGGGCCG
>CBDTTT010000073.1:0-7211 GCA_965363345.1 uncultured Chromatiales bacterium | reverse complement strand
TCCCTAAAAGTGGTGGTGGTGTAGACCTAGCACCTATGGGCACCAACGGCGGCGTGCCCGCTGTGTATGCCGCGCCAACAATTCCCCCACAATACCTGCCAGGTTCCTGTCGCTCCGACTCATAGAGCTGGCGCCAAAACCTCGAATACACCCTCTTCCTGAGAACCTCGTCACAATACCGACTTAACATAGTTGCCCAGCTGCAATTTATAGGTGAATATCATTTAAACCAATATAAACCGTGACTTTGGGCGGTTTTGTTAAGCGGAATACTTATGGCAACAACGGCTACACAAGCGATACTTACCGGTCTGCCGCGCAGACTGGTATCTGACGGCATTCTCGACGAAGCCGGCATGATGCAGACCATCATGGACGCGCGTGGCTCCACCTCATCATTTGTGGCTTATGTTATTGGTGAGGAAATTGCAGATTCAGCTACCGTTGCGATAGCTGCCTCACAGGAATTTGGCGTACCACTGCTTGATCTCGATGCAATTGATATTGATCTTGACGCCGTGCGTGCAGTCGACTCTGCGCTAATTGGCAAGCATCGTGTCTTACCACTGGTACTGCGTGGCAAACGTATTTATCTTGGTGTATCCGACCCGACCAACCTCGCGGCAGTCGATGAAATTAAATTCCAATCCGGCTTACGGGTGGAACCTGTTGTTGTCGAATTCGACAAGCTCAACGAAGCTATCAACGGCGCATTGGAAGCCATCGATGATTCCATGTCGGACCTGGATGACGATGACTTTGATCTCGATGGTCTTGAAATCACAGGCGGTGAAGAACAGCCGGATGATGTCACGACAGATGACATCGATGATGCACCCGTCGTGCGCTTTGTTAACAAAGTACTACTGGATGCCATTAAAAAGGGTGCGTCTGATATTCATTTCGAACCTTACGAGCAAACCTTCCGGGTAAGAACCCGTCTGGATGGTGTCCTGCGTCAGGTTGCAACACCACCTCAAGGTCTCGCAATTAAGGTTTGTGCCCGACTTAAAGTAATGTCCCGTCTTGATATTGCTGAGCGTCGGGTGCCTCAGGATGGCCGCATCAAGATGCGCTTATCCAAGACCCGGGCCATCGATTTCCGTGTCAACACCTGCCCTACCCTGTTCGGCGAAAAGATTGTGCTGCGTATTCTTGATCCAAACAGTGCCAAACTTGGCATCGATGCGCTTGGCTATGCTAAGCAGCAGAAAGATCATTACATGGAATTCCTGTCAAAGCCCTACGGCATGATTCTTGTAACCGGGCCTACCGGTAGTGGTAAAACAGTTTCGCTGTATACCGGACTTAATATTTTGAACACGGAAGAGGTCAATATCTCTACCGCAGAAGACCCCGCCGAAATAAACCTGCCTGGCGTCAACCAGGTCAATGTGAACCCAAAGGTGGGACTGACATTTTCAAGCGCGCTCAAAGCATTTCTGCGTCAGGATCCGGATGTCATCATGGTAGGTGAGATTCGTGATCTCGAGACTGCAGAAATTGCGATTAAGGCGGCACAAACCGGTCACTTGGTTTTATCAACACTGCATACCAACGACGCGCCTCAAACCCTTACGCGCTTAGTCGACATGGGTGTAAAGCCATTCGCTATTGCTACATCGGTACGTTTAATCATTGCACAACGACTCGCAAGAAAGCTTTGTGATAAGTGCAAGACGCACATTGATGTGCCCGATGCAGCGTTGATCAAAGAAGGTTTTAGTCAAGAAGAAATCAGCGCAGGCATAACGATTTTTAGCCCTGTCGGCTGTAAAGCATGCGATCGAGGCTATAAAGGCCGTTCCGGTATCTTTCAGGTTATGCCGGTTACCGATGGTATTGCGCGAGTAATTCTTGAGGGCGGCAATGCGGTACAGATTGAAGAAGCCGCTGCCGAAGATGGTATCTGGGATTTGCGACGCTCCGGGCTAGAAAAAGTCAAGGAAGGGGTTACAAGTCTTGAAGAGGTTAACCGAGTTACAATCAGCTAGCATCGCGAGAATCTTCTCTAAGATGCTGATTAAAATGAAATTGTAAACAACCCGCTTCCGGCTAAACCGGAACGGCGCGAAGAGAAAATGGTGTAGTTATGGCTCAAGCAGCAGCGATTAAACAGATCCCGTTCAATTGGGAAGGCGTAGACAAACAAGGCAAGCCGATTAAAGGCAAGCTGGTAGCTGCCAGTGAGTCTGCGGTCCGCAATCAACTTCGTGCCAAAGGCGTTGTCCCCAAAAAGATTCGCAAGCAAAGCAGCCTTTTCGGCAAATCAAGCGCGATTCATGCCTCCGACATCGCGATTTTTAGTCGCCAGTTGGCCACTATGCTTTCAGCGGGTATACCTCTGGTACAAGCACTGGAGATTGTCGGTAGCGGACACGACAACCCGGGCATGCAGAAGCTAATAATGACCGTCAAGTCTGAGATTGAAGGCGGTAACACTCTTGCCGCAGCACTCGCGAAACATCCACTGTATTTTGATGACCTGTTCGTCAACCTTGTTGAAGCTGGTGAACAAGCAGGTGCATTGGAAACACTACTAGAAAAAATCGCGACCTATAAAGAAAAAACTGAAGCAATTAAGAAGAAAATCAAGAAGGCACTCTTCTATCCAACTGCCGTTATGGTTGTTGCACTTATTGTTACTTCAATCCTATTGATTTTCGTGATTCCTGAGTTTGAAAATCTGTTTAAGGGATTCGGAGCCGACCTTCCGGCATTTACGCGAATGGTTATTGATCTTTCCGAGTTTGTTCGAGCAAAAGGAATCTATATTGTGATGGGTGTAGGTGCTGCCGGCGCAACATTTATCTATTTCAAGAAACGCTCACGTGCCATGCGTCACACGCTCGATAGAATAATGCTGAAGCTACCTATTATTGGTGGCATTCTCGACAAATCATGTATCGCACGTTTCGCAAGAACACTCTCAACGATGTTTAGCGCTGGTGTACCATTGGTTGAAGGCCTGTATTCTGTTTCGGGTGCGACAGGTAGTATTGTTTACGAAACTGCTGTGTTGCAGATTCGTGACGAAGTCTCAACCGGTATGCGTCTGCAGCAAGCAATGGAAAATACTGACCTGTTCCCTAACATGGTTATCCAGATGATTGCTGTTGGTGAAGAATCCGGTTCTCTTGATGAAATGTCAGCAAAGGTTGCCGACTTCTATGAAGAAGACGTCGACGCTGCAGTTGATGGGTTGTCCAGCTTGCTGGAACCGTTGATCATGGCAATTCTAGGTGTTCTCGTTGGTGGCCTTGTTATCGCTATGTACCTGCCGATCTTTAAGATGGGTGCCGTGGTTTAACCGCGCTACATAAAACAATATGGAATCTATTCTCGCCGTATACCCGCCGGAGGCTCTTGCCGTTATCGGTGGCATTTTTGGCCTGCTCGTGGGTAGCTTTCTTAACGTTGTTATCTATCGCTTACCCGTAATAATGGAACGCGACTTTAAGATTCAGGCAACCGCAATTCTTAAAGGTGAAGCCGCAGCGATTCAAGTTGCCGAGAACCAAGACAAGTTTAATCTAATGGTGCCACGGTCACGTTGCCAGAAATGCGGCACTCAAATTACGGCGCTACAAAACATACCGGTCATTAGCTGGCTCTTACTCGGCGGCAAATGTGCCAAATGCAAAACAAAGATATCTGCCCGCTACCCAATTATTGAAGCAATCACCGGTCTGCTAACGGCCTACGCCGTATATAAATTTGGTGCGAACTGGGCTGGCCTCGGTGCAATCTTATTGCTATGGGCATTAATCACACTAACCATGATCGACTACGATACTCAGTTGCTGCCTGATCAAATTACGCTGCCACTGATCTGGTTAGGCATTATCTTCAGCATGCTCCCGCATACTGGGGAATTCCCTTCTGTAGATCTGCAAACCAGTGTAATTGGCGCAATTGCCGGCTATCTGGCGCTATGGCTCGTTTACTGGGCTTTTAAGCTCATTACCGGCAAAGAAGGCATGGGCTATGGCGACTTCAAGCTCTTAGCTGCGCTGGGCGCCTGGTTAGGCTGGCAGTTGCTGCCACTCATTATCCTGCTTTCTGCTGTCGTAGGCGCGTTAACCGGCATTGCACTGATGGTATTTGCCGGTCATAAGCGCGAAGTTCCTATCCCGTTTGGTCCATACCTTGCAGGCGCGGGAATACTCGCTATGCTCTGGGGTTCTGAACTTAACGGCTTGCTGGGTCAGGTACTCGGCTAGCAGCGGAGCTTGCTGTGTCCAACCCATCGTCCTCGCACGTCCCATTTAAAGTCGGCCTGACTGGTGGCATTGCCAGTGGCAAATCGACCGTCTCGAAACTATTTGAGACATTGGGAATACCCGTCATTGATACCGACATTATCGCCAGAGAGGCTGTAATACCCGGGCAGCCTGCGCTAAGAAAGATTACTGAACTATTCGGACTCGATATCCTGCATCAGGATAAAACCCTTAACCGCAGCAAACTGCGAAGCTTGGTATTTTCCGATGCGAATAAACGCCAGCAACTGGAAGCTATCTTGCATCCGGTGATCCGGCGCATGACTCTGGAAGCAGCTGAGAATGTCACCTCGCCCTACACAATAATTGTCGTTCCGCTGATGTTTGAAACTGGCTTCAACAAGCTGACAGACCGTGTCATTAGCGTTAATTCAGATGAAGAACAAAGGCTTACCCGGCTCATTGAGCGAGATTCGATCAATGAAACTGAAGGCCGTAACATTATCGCCAGCCAAATCAGTTCGGCAGAACGTAATAGACTCGCAGATGACATCATCGAAAATACAGGCAGTATCGATGCTCTTGCAGAGCAGGTAAATGCGCTGCACAAAAAGTATCTTGATATCAGGGCACAGCTAAATAGCTAGTTCGCAGCCACCTGTTCCACACATCCGTTCTGATAATAGCTACCGCACAACTGCGGGCGCTTTTGACTGCTCGACCAATATTGACTGGCCCGGTATCAATACCCAGTGTGAATACATAGGCAAGCCTTAAATTTGGAGGCATTTGCGGTGAGCAGGCGGATAGCGCAGAATAAGCGAAACCCTAATTAACCACCAGCAGAGGCTGCTGACAATAAGATGAATCAAGCCGCCGAAGAAATTGTGCCCCAGTCATCAATAGACAATCAGTTCCTTTATGAGCAACCTCTGAGCGAGCGTATGCGGACTTTCCTGCGTCTCGAATTTCTGTATAAACAACTCATCTACAACCTTGAAGAAGAGTCATCCTGGTCAAGCCGTGCCTGTATCAGTGCGCTTCAGGATATTGTGGCCATTCTGGCTCGTGGCGACATCCGTGGCGACGTACTTAAAGAGCTTGAACGTCAGATATTTCTGCTACAACGCTATCAAAGCAGTCAGAATGTCGATGCCAGCAGACTTCAGGAAACAATCGACAAGCTGCAACTAAGACGCAGCGAACTCAATGTAGTCGGGCCTAAATATCTTCAGTCATTGCGTGACAATGAATTCTTAAATTCAATCAAACATCGCAGTGCGATTCCCGGTGGTACCTGTGCATTTGATCTCCCGGATTACACACATTGGTTACGACAAAATTTTGAGGATCGTTCGGCAACTATCAAAGAATGGCTACAATCAGTAAAGCCATTGTGCGACAGTGTCGCGGAATTGCTTTGGCTATTAAGAAACAGCAATGCTTCGGAAGCACGATCTGCAACTAACGGTGTTTACCAACATGCGCTTGAGAAAGGCAACTCTACATCACTCATTCGCATTGCTATTGATAAGTCTCTAGATCTTTATCCGGAAATCAGCGGCAGCCATCATCGTTTTACGGTGAGATTTATGTCGTGGCAACCAGAGCAAGGTCGTCCGGTTCAGTGCACCAAAAACATCGATTTCATATTGACTGTTTGCTGATAAATCAGCGAAGACTTAAGCGTTCCGCTTAAACAAAATCAAACTCAATTACTCTGCAGAAAAGCGCGCCAACAACAGATTGGCAATAGGCTCGTCGGCGGGCAAAAGACCTGATTTCATTAGGTTTTCTGGCAGAACCCAGCGCAGCAACTGACCTTCAGAACCGATTGAATCCAGGCCATTATCCGTAAACTCAGTAACGAGAAAAACACAGAGCTTTACTATCCTGTCAGGGTATTCATGCTCGTGCTCAAGCAAGGGCTCGGCACTGACAACACGAACGTCCAGTTCCTCACAAAGTTCGCGCGACAAAGCTTCAATAACAGTTTCGCCTACATCGACTTTACCACCGGGAAACTCCCATGCTCCTGCCATATGCTTGCCGGCAGGACGCTGTGCAGTAAGCACCAAACCGTCAGCATTAATCAATACGCCAACGGCAACTGTAAGTTCTAGCTTGTTCGCTGAAGAGTCGATACCCATGACAATAGTGTTGTAAGTAAAACCGGGTCGTTGCTACGAAAAAAGATCAGGAAAGCTTGCCGTGACACTGCTTATATTTTTTGCCGGAGCCACAGGGACAAGGTTCATTGCGGCCGACCTTAGGCTGATCTCTCACGAACGGAGCATCATTGGGTGCCGGCGCCGCGGCAGGACGATTGGTCTGTAGGTTCTGCTGCTGGACGGGTGCTGCCTGTGGCAATCCGGGCAAAGAACCAGATGCAGCATCTGCATGCCGAGCCTGCATCTTATCTCCGGATGGTGCTTGTCCCTGCACCGCAGCTACATCTTCTTCGCCACGGATACGCAGTTTTGATAAGAAACTAATAACCTGATACTTAACCTGATCAAGCATCATGCCAAACATTTCAAAGGCTTCGCGCTTGTATTCTTGCTTGGGATTTTTCTGTGCGTAGCCGCGCAGGTGAATGCCCTGACGTAGATAATCCAGTGCCCCAATATGCTCACGCCAATGAGAATCAAGCTGGCGCAACATTATCTCTTTCTCGACCTGACGCATGATACTCGGACCAACCTGCTCCGCTTTTTCATCCGATGACGCCTGCGCAAGTTTGATAATCTTATCTACCAGATCATCATGGGAAAGCTCGGGATCGGCGTCTAGCAACGCCTGCACATCAATTTCGTCGCCGAACTCAAGTTCCAGCACCTGAGCCAGGCCTGGAACATCCCATTCGCTTGATGGCATCTCGCCGGGCAGATACTCATCAATAACACCACCAATAACCTCTTCGCGAATTCCCTGAATAGCATCACCGATATCATCGGCTTCCATCAGTTCATTACGCTGCTGATAAAT
>CBDTTT010000072.1:0-7319 GCA_965363345.1 uncultured Chromatiales bacterium | reverse complement strand
CACATCGTTGGTGACCCTCATGGCCGGATTCGGTATTCTGATGTCCATACACACACACCGGAGACTGCTCCCCAGATGACTATCTCACCAACCCTTCGCACAGCTGCCGCAACGGCAACCTTTCTGAGTCTACTAACCGTGCCGCTTATGGCAGGGGCAGATGACCGACAAGCATTTATTAACGAGATGGTTGCGGAGCATGACTTCGATAAAGCCTTCGTTAGTGAAATCATCGGCAGTGCAGACACCATGCAGACTATCCTCGATGCCATGAGCCGCCCTGCCGAGAAGGTCAAGCCCTGGCACGAATACCGCAAAATTTTCATTACAGACAAGCGTATTAGTGAAGGGGTGGATTTCTGGACGCTGCGTGAAGAAACCCTGCAGTTAGCAGCAGCCAACACAGGCGTCCCCATTCAGATGATTACCGGCATTGTCGGCGTAGAGACCTTCTACGGTCGCATTACTGGCAGCTACCGGGTCGTTGATGCACTTTCCACACTGGGCTTTGACTATCCTCCTCGCGCCAAGTTCTTCCGTAATGAGCTAAAGGAGTTTTTCTTACTGACTCGTGAAGAAGGCTTAGCAATTGACGAGGTAAAGGGCTCTTACGCTGGCGCAATGGGTCCTCCACAGTTTATTCCCAGCAGCTACCGGGCTTACGCTGTTGATGGGGACGGTGATGGACGCCGCGACCTATTGACCAATTGGGACGACATCCTGAACAGCGTAGGCAACTACTTTAAGCGTCACCGCTGGCATACTGGTGAAGAAGTCGCTATTAGCGCCTCGCTAAAACCCGGTACTAAAGCACTCACCTCAAAAAATGAGCTGAAGGCAAATAAAGATTTGGGCCAGTTACGTGCGCTGGGGCTAATTTTCGACTCAGAACTACCCGACAGCACAGCAGCCAACCTGATCGTGCTCGAAGGCGAAACCGGACCGGAGTATTGGATAGGCTTGCACAACTTCTACGTTATCACCCGCTACAATCATAGTGTGATGTACGGACTTGCAGCATGGCAGCTTGGTGAAGCTGTAGCCGCAAAAGCCAACAACTAGCAGGACGCTAACAGAGCATATAAAGCATGGATCGCTACTTTACACTTGCAGGCTTGGCCGCCGGCTTCAGAAAATTTGCCCGTCGTGAGTCGGGGCAATTTATTCTGATTGCTTTAGCCAGCGTTACGCTGGTGGTTGGCTGCACCTCAACCAACAAGCGTGTTTCCGGTGGCAATGACAATGCCAAAAGTCTGAAAGGCAACAACCCTTTCTACGAGGTCTATGGCGAGCGCTATTACGTCTTGTCAAGCAACCAGGGTTACAACGAAAAAGGTGTCGCATCCTGGTACGGCAAAAAGTTTCACGGCAAGCTGACATCCAACGGTGAAACCTACAACATGTATGACATGACAGCAGCACACAAAACATTGCCACTGCCGTCAACTGTCAAAGTGACCAACCTTCGCAACGGTCGCAGCGTTATCGTCAGGGTGAATGATCGTGGTCCGTTTGTAGATGACCGTATTATTGATATGTCGTATGCCGCGGCGCAGAAGCTCGACATGGTACAAAGTGGCACCACCAAGGTCAGAGTCGAGACCATCAACAACTACGGTCGTAACAAACCGGTTAGCTATGACACCGATGCAGAGCAGTTCGATACGATCTATATGCAGATAGGTGCATTTGGCGAACGTGCTAACGCAGACAAACTCGCCGAGAACATCGTTGCCGCAGATGTAACCGACGTGTCCGTATACAGCCAAAATGGCTTCTTTAAAGTAAGAATCGGTCCGGTCAAAGACATACAGACCTACGATGCGCTCGTAAGCAAGATAACCGACCTGAATCTGGGCAAGCCACATCTGGTGGTTGAACCACGCTGAGCCGCAGCGACACAGCACAAAGCCAACAACCTCGATAAACCTGGCACATAGCCTGCTTTTCTTTTAGCTGAATCGCTTTCTTAGGCTGCGGTGGCCGCTTAGGTTCGCTAGAATAGCCGCTTCTCTTGTTAACCTTGCGGCTCAATACTGTTATGACATTTCAGCGTACTGCACTCTCTCTGTTCCTGCTTCTAATCCTTAGCCCCATAATGGCTATTGCTCAGGTCCCCTCGGCTCCCGCTCTGACGGCAAAAGGCTATTTGCTACTCGATCACAACAGTGGCCAGGTACTGGCTGAAAAGTCATCCACAGAGCGCATGGAACCTGCCAGCATCACTAAGCTGATGACTGCCTATGTCGCGTTCAATTCCATTAAGAACGGGCAAATCAATATTGACGATGAGGTTCTCGTCAGTGAGAAGGCTTGGCGCACCCCGGGTTCACGCATGTTTATCGAAGTGGGCACGCGAGTTTCTGTCAATCTACTGCTACAGGGCATGATTGTGCAGTCCGGTAACGATGCCAGTGTTGCCATCGCAGAACATGTGGCCGGCACCGAAGCAACCTTTGCAGAATTGATGAATCAAACTGCACAGAACATTGGCATGCTGAGCTCTAACTACATGAACAGCACCGGCCTACCGGATTCCGATCACTACACAACGGCTGCCGACATAGCCACTTTGGCAAATGCCATCATTCGTGATTTTCCGGAGTACTACGCCTGGTACTCGCAAAAACAATTCACCTACAACGGCATTACTCAGGACAACCGCAATGCATTGCTCTGGCGTGACTCCAGTGTAGATGGTTTAAAGACGGGTCATACGGAGGCTGCGGGCTATTGTCTGGTCTCTTCAGCCAAGCGAGAGGACACACGCCTGATAGCAGTAATCCTCGGCACCAACAGTTCTTCTGCCCGTGCAAACGACTCTCAGGCCTTACTCAACTACGGCTTCCGCTTTTTCGAAACCCGCCTTTTGTATTCAGCCGATCAGAAAGTAGCTGAAGAACGCGTTTGGTATGGCAATCCTGAAAACGTATCGCTGGTTGCGAAAGAAGACGTATACATCACTATTCCTCGTGGCAGCTACGACAACCTGGTGGCGACAACGTCTATTCCGGGTCTGCTTGAAGCCCCGCTCAGCAATCAGACTTTAGTCGGCAATCTGAATGTCACGCTCAATGGTGAGCAGGTTGCGAGCATCGGTCTATATCCGGAAACAGACATCGAGGAAACCGGTTTGGTCGGGCAGTTGCTTGACTGGATCATGCTCTTTTTTGAGTAAGCCTAACGACGTTCTCAACCCGGCACGCAGGATCACTTAAATGGCAGATGCATTACCGATCGTATACGTAAACGGTGCCTACACATCCAAAGAAGATGCCAGAATATCTCCGTTTGATCGGGGTTTTCTGTTTGCGGATGCTGTTTACGAGGTCGTGCCGGTATTCGGCAGCAAAATACTGCTGTTGGAGAATCACCTGCTTCGTCTGGACAACAGTCTGCAAGAACTCAGAATCCCTAACCCGCATAGCACAGATGAATGGACCGACATTATCAACACACTCATTACAGAAAATGGTGGTGGTGATATTGCAGTTTATATTCAGGTTAGCCGGGGCGCTGAAGATGGTCGGGACCATTTTTATCCGGACGATATAAAGCCAAGCGTATTTGCGATGGTTACGGGCATTACGACATCGCCCAAAGACACTGCAGGTGTAAGTGTTATCACACTAGAGGACAACCGCTGGGCTCGCTGCGATATCAAATCGACCTCACTACTCGCCAACATCATGGTCCGCCAGCAAGCACGGGACGCGGGTGTAGATGATGCAATACTAATTAGCGACGGGGTGCTGACTGAAGCGGGTTCGGCATCAGTCATTACCGTTGAGAACGGTGTAATGATCGCCCGACCCAATGGGAATCAGTTGCTGCCGGGCACAACCAGGGCAATGGTTATCGATTTGGCGAGGGCTGATGGTATTGAATTTAAACAGGAAATTATTCCGGAAGCGCGACTCAGTAGCGCCGATGAAATCTGGTTACTCAGCGCTACAAAAGGCATTGTGCCGGTCATTGAGCTCAACGGAACTGCTGTCGGTGATGGCAAGCCAGGTACAGTCTGGAGCAGGGTTCACGAACTATACGAAGCGGAAAAACGATCATGACTGAAGAAACCCTGCTCGAGTTCCCATGTCGGTTCCCGATAAAAATCATGGTCCGTGCAGAGGTAGATCTGCAGCCATTGATTATGGAATTAGTCGTACCTCATGCTGGCGAGATTAATGCAGCGGACATCAACATGCGCACTAGCAAAAACGGTAACTTTATTTCCATAACGGTTACGATTACGGCAACGAGCAAAGCACAGTTGGATACGATTTATCAGGCCCTCACAGACAGTGAACATATACTGATGAGCCTTTAGGGCTAACGTTATAGGCACTGATTGCATTGGCATGAGCGAAGCACAACCAGAACAACCAAAACAACTGATTATCCGGCAACCCGGCATGCTGGACTATGAGTCTGCATATCGCCTTATGCAGGAGTTCACTGCGGCACGCGATACCCATACAGCTAATGAGATATGGCTAACCGAACACCCCGCAGTCATTACGCTAGGCACTAATGCCAAACCTGAACATGTGCTTGATGCGGGCACCACACCGGTAGTCCAGACAGACCGTGGCGGCCAGGTCACCTGGCACGGGCCAGGGCAGCTTATGGTGTACCTGCTGCTAGAACTAAAACCGCTAAAACTCACGGTAAAATCTCTTGTACAAAACATGGAGCTTGCCGCAATTCAAATGTTTGCTGACTACGGCATTGAGGCAAAGTGCAAAGCAAATGCGCCTGGCGTGTACGTTGATGGCAGTAAAATTGCGAGTCTCGGCATCCGGGTAACACGTGGCCGCACTTATCACGGCATGGCGATCAATATAAGTAATGAACCGGATGCATTTACGGGCATTAACCCGTGTGGCTATCCTGGTCTCGACACAACCCGGGTAAACGATCTGCTTCCGACAGGGACAGCACCTGCATCTCTCAAGGACGTGTCGGAAAAATTACTGCCACACTTGCTGCAAACACTGAACCTCGCCTCACATCAGGCCGTGTTCACCAAGGATCTCTGGCATAAAGACTAGCTCTCGTCTGCCAGCAAGATCTTCTCCGCTGCAGCAAGCCGCTCAACCGTGCCGACATCTATCCATTGCCCGTGATGAACTTCACCACTTAGCAACCCGAGCTCCGCGGCCCTGCGTAACAATGGCGCTAGTGGAAAACGTTCAGTTTCGTCAACCGCTAGTGCCAGCAAATCGGGATGCACTATAGAAATGCCGGCAAAGGTATAGCGATCACCGGAACTACTGTCAGGAAGCACAAGGCCTTGATCCAAAGCGAAGTCGCCCGCGGGATTATGGTCCGGGTTAGGAATCAAAATCAGGTGGGCCAACATACCCTCTGCAAGATTTGCCCGGGCATAATCAAAATCACAAAGCACATCGCCATTCACCAGCCAAAAAGGTGCTTCGCCCAACAGAGGTAAAGCGCGCAGAATTCCGCCGCCTGTCTCGAGTGCCTCCTCACCCTCATCGCTATAGGCAATATGCACACCCAAGCCTGAGCCATCGCCCAGCTCCCGGTGCAACTCACTAGCGAGCCAAGCCGTGTTCACGACAAACTCGCTAACCCCGGCTTGGTAAAGCTGCATAATATTTCGCTGAATCAGTGACTTACCTGCCACACACAACAGGGGTTTAGGTACGGTATCCGTCAGTGGTCGCATTCGCTCACCCCGACCTGCCGCCAATATCATTGCTTTCATACTTCACCCAACTACCCCGCACACATTCGTGCTATCAGCCAAGTATGTCCAACCCAAAGTCGGCACACAACAAACAGAGACGCTAGACACCAGTGTGTCTATAATTCAAACATCCGGAACGGGTCCGGATCCTGCATATATAACCGGCATGTAGCGCATTTATCAACATGCCCAATGGATACCATTGCCAGTGCGTTACCCCTGCCTTGTCGCTTGCACAGCTCTGTTACTTGCTCCTGCATTATCTAATGCGCAGGGCATGTGCGGCTTCAATATCGATTCCACCGCAAATACCAGCGACGATGCAGGCAACCTAGCCGGATTCATCAATGATGGTGAATCAGGCAACATAGCAAATGACAGCATCAGCCTTAGTGCCGATAGCGCAAGCTTTGATACCGACAACGAAACAATTTTTGTTGAAGGTAATGTTGAATTGATCAATGACGATGCAAGAGTTACCGGAACCTCGGCAAGCTACAAAGCCAGTGTCGGTGAGTTTACGTTCAACGACTCTACCTTTGCTTTAGATAGCATTAATGCGCGCGGCAATGCGGACCGTGTATTTTTGTCTCAGGCAGGCATTGCGAAGTTAGAGGGCGTCAAGTACACCACCTGCCCGGAAGACGATGAAGTCTGGTCGATTACCGCCAAAGAAATAAAACTTGATCTCAACAAAGGCATGGCAAGCACCAAGGGTGCGGCAATACGGATCAAAAATGTTCCGGTCTTGTACCTCCCCTATGCGACGTATCCAATATCGGACAAACGAAAATCCGGTTTGTTGATCCCGGAATTCAGCACCAGCAATCAACGTGGCGTAGAAATATCGGCTCCCTTGTACTGGAATATCGCCCCCAACTACGACGCAACCTTCACCCCGCGCTACATGTCGAAGCGGGGGGTTATGATGGGAGCGGAAGGGCGCTTCCTCACCAAAGGCACCGAGGGTGCCATCAGCGGCGATTACTTAAGCAATGATGAGATCACCCAAACCGACCGTTATCTATGGAACGTTGACACCAAGACAGCCATTACTGAGGACTGGCGCGTTAGCATTGATGCCACGGGCGTGTCAGACGACCGCTACCTCAATGACTTCTCCAATCGTTGGGCTACTTCCAGCCAAAATGTTCTGAACCGAAGTCTGGCGCTGGAAAATTACGGCCCGGTGTGGTCGGTGCTAATGCGTTTCCAGGACTACCAATCTATTGATGAACTGTTGCCCGAGGACGATGAGCCCTACATTCGTATGCCGCAACTAGCCGCAACCGGCGACTGGCAGCAGGGCTTTCTCGGTGCTAATTACCGCCTCGAAACCGAGGGGACCTACTTCAAGCGAGATAGCGAAAGCGTAGAAGGCTTGCGAGTTCATGTTGAGCCTGAAATCAGCTATGAACTTAACTACAAAGGCATCTACCTAACACCTAAGGTGGGGGTGTTTCACACCAGCTACAATCTTGAAAACATCGAACCGAATGAGGCTAACACCCCCAGCGTAACCGCGGGTGTCTACAGCGTTGACAGCGGCGCTACATTTGAGCGTTCATTCTCAAACGGGTCTACGATGACTTTGGAGCCACGGGCA
>CBDTTT010000071.1:0-7339 GCA_965363345.1 uncultured Chromatiales bacterium | reverse complement strand
GATCCACCAGATTCAATAATGCATCTGTCATACCGCCCATCGCCGAAACCACTATGGCTTGCTGGGTGCCCTGACGGGACTGAACGAGTGCTGCAACGCGCCGGAAGCAAGTGACATCTGCGAGGCTTGAGCCACCGAACTTGTGTACCTGCCAATTGGAATGGGACATGTGAAAAGCTGCCTACTGTAAAAACCTAGGTGTTACCGGCTATCGCCAATATTCTGAATGCGGCCTGTGCAAGCGCAGCGAGGCCGGAATTGTACTGCCTACAGCACTTTTTTGAACCCCTGTAAGCCGTATTTACTCGCATTTCTCCATTGGCATGTCCCACTTAAATCCTGAGCACCCGCACAAACCCACCATTTACAACGCGCCCTATCAGGCAAAAGTACGTCAATGGCTCACCATGCCAATGCTAATATATTTTTGATATAAGTCTCCTAGATTACTGATTAAGAAAGTAATAATATTATATTTAAATTGAAATCAATTCAGTCAAACTCTGCCGCTCAAGGTAGCCGCGGCCCCTTATATCAGCTTCCTTAAATGCTTCCAGTGTGTTGCATAGAAACTTTGTGCGGTGCCCACTTGCATGGTCGCCTTCATGGGTTAACAATGCTGCCATGCACATGTCCCGACAAGAATTCCTCGATTGGCCGAATAAAGCTATTACGCTTATCGGCATGTCCGGTGTTGGCAAAACGATGCTGGCCAGTAAGTTGCCCCGAAATAGCTGGTTCCATTTTTCAGGAGACTACCGGATAGGAACCAAGTATCTCGCAGAGCCCATTCTGGACAACATTAAGCATCAAGCGATGGAAGTACCGTTTCTACGTGATCTTCTGCGCAGTGATTCCATCTATATTGCAAACAATATTTCAGTTGATAACCTCGAGCCAATCTCGACCTTTCTTGGCAAACTCGGCTCAGAAGAATTTGGTGGGCTGCCTTTGGATGTGTTTAAACGCCGCCAGCGAATGCACCGAGAGGCAGAGAATCAGGCAATGATTGATGTTGAGGCATTTATAGGTAAAGCACACGATATCTATGGCTACCAGCATTTCATCAATGATTCGGGTGGCAGTCTGTGCGAACTTCAGGAGTCTGGGCCACTCGAGGTATTGGCACGGAATACCGTTATTATCTATTTGCGAGCTGACGATGAGACCGAACATACGCTTATTGAGCGCTCAGTATCGGCTCCTAAGCCTATGTATTATCAGGAGCATTTTCTCGATGAGAAACTTGCAGAATACCTGAAGCTTAAAGGCGCCAAAGACAGCTCCGAAATCGAGCCGGATGGCTTTGCACAGTGGATTTTCCCTGAACTGGTTGCTCATCGTCGCCCGCTTTATCAGGGTATTGCCGATCAATACGGTTACACGCTCGATGCAAAAGATGCCGCGGGCGTCACCAATGAACATGAATTGCTTGAGCTTCTGGGCGACGCGATCGCGGCAAGCTAAGGCCGACGCATGAGCCAGCTTCCCGAAAAACGCTATGTTGAGGTTGGGGGCACACGCATCGCCTACGTCGAATGCGGAACCGGCGACCCGATCGTTTTTCAGCATGGCAACCCGACTTCATCCTTCCTTTGGCGTAATATTTTACCCGCCCTTGCGCCCTACGGGCGTTGCATAGCTATGGATCTGCCCGGTATGGGCGACTCAGAAAAACTATCGGGCAGCGGGCCGGGCAGCTATAGGTTCAGTGATCATGCGGCAAGCTTCGAGGGTTTTCTCGATGCGATGGGCATCACTCAAAACGTAACCTTGGTATTGCACGATTGGGGCTCTGCCCTTGGCTTTGACTGGGCACGCCGCAACCCCGATGCCATAAAGGGCCTTGCCTACATGGAGGCAATTGTCATGCCGCTTTCCTGGGAAGATTGGCCTGAGGCTATTCGTAGCTTGTTTAAAGACCTGCGCTCTCCCGCCGGTGACAACTTAATTCTCGAACGTAACTTCTTTGTAGAAAAGATCCTGCCCGGATCTATAATCCGAGAGCTTCAAGCTGAAGAAATGGTCGAATACCGCCGCCCATTTTTGAGTTCTGGTGAAGACCGTCGCCCTACTTTGAGCTGGCCCAGGGAATTACCCATCGATGATCAACCTGCCGATGTTGTTGCTTTAGTTGCGAACTACGCAGAGTGGTTAAGCCAATCAAACACGCCCAAACTCTTCATCAATGCCGAACCCGGGGCGATTCTCGTTGGCCGGCAACGGGAGTTTTGCCGCGGCTTTTTGAATCAGACAGAAACGACTGTCGCAGGAATACACTTTATTCAGGAAGATTCACCGAGTGAAATAGCCACAGCGCTCGTCGAATGGTACAAACACATAAGCAGTTAACTCTATTAAAACAACCGGCAGCAGAGCATGTCTTATTGGCAAGAAAAAATCCTTCCCGCAATGATCGACCGCGGAATGCGCAATGATGTCATGGCGAAACAGCGCTCTAGAGCAGCGCCTCATGCGACAGGCAGGGTGTTGGAAATAGGCATGGGCTCCGGGCTTAATTTACCGTTCTACAATGAGCAACGGGTCGATCATATTTTTGGTCTTGAACCTTCTGCAGCGCTGCGCGATAAGGCCGCCGAGATGCTAGAAAGTACTAGCATCCCGGTTGAATTTATCGCTGCCGGAGCCGAAGCAATTCCATTAGACACACACAGTGTTGATACGGTTGTCAGCTCCTGGACGCTCTGCTCTATCCCCGAGCTCGAGCTGGGACTGCAAGAGATACGGCGCGTATTAAAGCCCGATGGCAGATTTGTATTTATCGAGCATGGTCGGGCACCGGATGCAGGTGTTGCTGCGTGGCAGAGGCGCCTGCGTCCGCTAACCAAACCACTGCTTGGCTGTGACATGAGCTATCAGATGGATCAACTTATACGCGAGGCTGGCTTCGAATTTCCTGAGCTTGAAACTGCGTATCTGAAAGGCCCGAAACTGATCTCTTATCATTATATTGGACAAGCTAAACCAATCTAGGCAGACTCACTAAAACTAAGGCGCTGCAACGCAGTCATAGGATCAGCGTTCTCAAACAGCGCAGCGTCAAATAAAACTTCTAATGTAATTCTATCAATAGGATTTAAAGCATGACTATACGTAAATCAGCTCTCGCACTTGGTGCATCTTTGTCACTGGTTGCCTCATTCGCAATCGCTGGCGGTCACACAGAAGCTCCGGCGGCCAACCCAACACCAGCAGATCAAACTGCAGCCATGCAGCTTACGATTTCCCAGATGCAGGCGAACCGACAGCAGGTCGTTGCTGAAAACCTGCCCCTCACAGCCGAACAGTCAGAAGGCTTCTGGAATATATACCGTGAGTTCTCTAACGAGCGCGCTAAGCTCGTTGAACAGGAAGTTAAACTGATTCTCGAATTCCGTAACAACTTTGATAACTTGAGTCAGGATCAGGCTAAAACACTGCTTGATGATTATTTGAAAATTGAAGCTAAATCTCAAAAACTGACAAAGAAATACATCAATCGCTACCGTAAAGTTCTGACTCAGACACAGACACTGCGTTACTTCCAAATCGAAAATAAGCTCGATGATATTCTGGCCTATGAAATGGCTCAGGTAATTCCTCTAGCCTACTAATACGGTACTTATAGAGATAAACAAAACAGGGGCTTCGGCCCCTGTTTTGCGTTATTGGCTAAGCATTGACCATTCCAAGCACTCCGTATTGGCCGTAATTGTGCAGCGCTTCGCTCTTAAGCTAGACTTAACACCATATCGTTGCTTTCGGGCAATCACCTTGTCACACAAAAATAACGAAAATACCCATGCAGAACAATTCAGATAATGTTGCTAATAAAGGCCCTCTTGCCGGAATTCGGGTATTAGAGGTCGGCCAACTCATCGCAGGACCTTTTACCGGGTGCATTCTCGGCTACTTTGGCGCAGAAGTGATTAAAGTTGAGGCGCCGGGTGACGGCGATCCGATTCGCAAGTGGCGTATGTTGGGTGATGATGGGACATCGTTATGGTGGCGCAGTCTGGGGCGCAACAAGAAGTGCATCACGGTCAACCTTCGTACTGATGAGGGTCGTGACATTGTGCGTAAGCTTGCACAGGACTCCGATGTCCTCATTGAGAACTTCCGGCCCGGAACTATGGAACGCTGGGGCTTAGGACCTGACGAGTTGCGAGCTGATAATCCGGGTCTGATCTATTCACGTATTTCGGGTTACGGACAAACCGGACCTTACGCGTCAAAAACCGGCTTTGCTTCTGTCTGTGAAGGTATAGGCGGTTTCCGGCACTTGAATGGCTTTGATGATCGTCCGCCGGTGCGCCCTAACCTCAGCATGGGTGATACCCTCGCGGCGCTGCATGCCGCACTTGGCATACTCATGGCCTGCGTAAAGAAACTTAACGACCCGCAGAAGCGAGGTCAGGTTATCGACGTCGCTATCTACGAAGCGGTATTTAACCTGATGGAATCGATGGTTCCTGAATACGATTACGGCAAAGAAATTCGCCAGTGCTCGGGCTCAACACTTACAGGAATAGTACCAACCAATACCTACCTCTGTGCCGACAAGAAGTACGTCATCATTGGTGGCAACGGCGACTCTATCTACAAACGCCTGATGCTGGCTGTAGGCCGCGAAGATCTGGGTGAAAATCCAGCCATGGCTGATAACGCAGGTCGTGTTGATAACGAACCCGAAATTGATGCCGCGATTGCTAAATGGACGCGCACCCGGACATCCGAAGAAGTGCTCGATATTATGGCCAACGCTGAAGTTCCTTCAGGCCCGATCTATGATGTTGCTGACATGATGGCTGACGAGCATTTTCAGGCTCGTGGCTTGTTTGAAAAAGTTGATGTGAACGGCTCCGAACTGATCATACCGGCTATACCACCTATGCTCAGTGACACCCCGGGCAGCACTCAATGGCCAGGTCCCGAAGTCGGCTCTCATAATGAAGAGATTTTGCATGAGTTCCTTGGCTACGATGCAGAGACGCTGAGCCGTTATAAAACCGAAGGTATTATTTAAACTGAGCTTTGGTCCAGCTTATCAAACGCGCCCGCAGCGCTTTATCGTGCGACATGGGCGAGCTGGCTTTTTCTTTGCAGTATTCCCAGTACTTGCCACTGACACCTGCCACCTCAGGCGATGAGGCCAGGTATACATACGTTTGTGCGGATTTTTCCGGATCAGCCAACAAGGGTCTCACCAACTTCACGCCCCATTTGATGAAACCACGCGTGTGCCGGAACACATCGGTACCGACAAAATAGCCGGGCGATATAGCATTGAAGCTGATCTCGTTTGCAGGAATCTTTTCCGCCCAGTCATAAGTCGCAAACAACATCGCAAGCTTGGCACGGTGATACGCCTGGAACGCTCCCATGTTGGCATAGCGTTTACCCTTCCAGATTTTAGCGCATGCCATATCATCAAAATCGATACCGGGACCCGCTTTGTGTGCCTCAGATGAAATCTGTATAACACGTGACGGCGCACTTTCTTTCAGGCGTTGCATCAATAACTCCGTCAACTGCCAGTGACTGAGGTGCATAATTTCCAGATGTTGTTCCTGGCCTTCCTTGCCAGCAAAAAACTCCGGATTTGTGAGACCGGCATTATTAATTAATACATCGACCCGTTGGTAATTATCCAGTACGTGTCGAGCAAATGAGGCAACCTGCTCCCGGTCAATCATGTCGCAATAGACGAACTCAACATTGTTATTGCCGATGAGCTGAACAATGTCATCGCGTGCTTCCATACCCTGTTCGCGTTCGCGGTCATTCATCACAATAGTAGCGCCCAGTTTCGCCAGCTCTCTAGCAGCTATGCGGCCCATGCCACTTGCCGCACCTGTGATAACACAGACTTTGCCTGTCATTGTTTGCTCGAGCATCTTGACCCCGTGGTTTAGTCAATTGTGTTTGGAATGATTAATACTATTCATGCTATTGTATGTAATTACATATTTCAACGTGCAGCATATGCAAATCAGGCGCCCTGCCTGCTTAGCTGATGGCGCCACGGGCTCAAAACATGTCTGATGAACTACTGCCCTACCTTCTGAATCGCCTCACGGGCCGCATCAACCAGTCCTGGATAAAAACGCTGCGTGATCACGGCTTAACGATTGGTCGCTGGCAAATTCTCGGTGTTCTTTCGCGCTTTGATGGTTCACGTATCGGCACCATCGCCGACCTTGCCGGCACTGAACAACCAGCAACGAGTCGCGTAATCGATCAGATGGAGCGTGATGGCGTGGTGATACGTCGCCCTGCTGTTGATGACAGTCGCGCCGTAGAAGTCTGGTTAACGCCCGCCGGTAGACAAACCTTTGATGACCTGCTGCCGGTTGCTGATGATTTTGTCAGTCGGCTAACCCGCAATATATCGAAAGATGATCTAAAGTTAATAAACCGACACTTACAAAAATTGCTAAATGACGTACAGGAACTCTGAATGACATCCTCGGATACCACCACCGATATAAATAGCGCGGCGGGCTATTTATTCATTAATGGCCTCATCGAACAGACGCTTGCTCATACCGCAATGATCGAGCTTGTAGGGTCTAACAGTGATGCTTATATGAGCTTAACGTCGCTGGATGATGGTGATGCCGGCTATCTCAGACTGTGGCAAGGCGCTGCGGCAAGCCCCATCGACCGGATGGTGCATGTACGTCTGCTCTCAGGTCCTGTGCAAACCCAATTATTGTTCTTATTCGGAAAAGATGAGTCTCCCCTACCGCACTTTCATGCGCAGTCAGTGGAGTTTCCACCTGATGGCTGTGTCTACAACATTGATTTTATGCCACGACTCGATGCGATCGAACACCCGGGGTATTTCACAGAAGTATTTTCAGCGCTAACTAAGCCTTACCTCAAAGCAACGAGCAAACCCGAAAACAGTTGCTCAAAAGCGCTCATGAACCCCGCAATCGCTGCATATCTCTCGCCTTGGGGTATCGTGAGCCACCGTACCGATACCGCCGAACTTTTGCGGGTGCAACCACTGCTTGAATCCTACCTCACGCACTATCTTTACCTCAGCGATAACCTGTCCTATTCTGGCGCTTCGGCTGAAGAGTTACAGTCACGCAGTCGGAAACACCTGGAACGCTTTTTCGATGATGACCTCGATCCGAGAGCTTGGCGCGGAGTTTATAACGTCATCGGCGAAGCTGCCGGTTTTAAGATCAAACATATTTTGAAGCAGAGCTTGCAGCAAAACTAATTACTCATTACCACCAAACTATATCCGGAGCGATAAATGAAAATTGCCATCATCGGCGCTGCCTATACAGGCCTTAAAGCCGCGACCTACCTCAAAGGTAAA
>CBDTTT010000070.1:0-7397 GCA_965363345.1 uncultured Chromatiales bacterium | reverse complement strand
CGGCATGATGTGCTGCGCGTAGGCCGAGGTCAGGGTCTATTAGGGTCTATTAATGCTGGCAGGATGTGCAGTAGTACGTCGCCCGCTGCCCCTGCACAATATGTTTGATTTCCGATCCACATTTTTCACAGGGATCTCCGGCACGACCGTACACTTTGAGTTTGATTCTGAAGTATCCGGGCTTGCCGTCAGACCCGTGGAAGTCACGCAGCGTTGTGCCGCCCATTTCTATGGCGTCGGCCAGAACAGTCTTTATTTCTTCGACTAACTTTAGATAGCGTTTCTTGCTGACCTTGCCTGCTTGTCGGGTGGGGCGAATGCCTGCGCGGAAAAGGCTTTCGCTAGCGTAGATGTTGCCCACACCCACTACGATATTACTGTTCATGATGAGTTGCTTGATAGAAACCTTTCGGTTTCTACTTTTCGCATAGAGATAATCGCCATCGAACTCATCAGTCAAAGGTTCGGGTCCGAGAGCTGCAAGAAGTTTGTGCTGCAATGGATCCTTATCTGACCAAAGCAGAGAACCGAAGCGTCTCGGGTCATTGAAGCGGATGACTTTGCCGGAACTAAGCACAATGTCGATGTGATCGTGCTTAGCGGCCGGAGTGTCGTCATCTATTATCCGTAGGCTTCCTGACATTCCCAGGTGCAGCAGTGCTGTGCCCGCATCCGTTCCAATTAGTATGTATTTGCCGCGTCGCACCAGGGTGTTCACCGTTTCGCCCGCCAGAAGTCCTTCCAGACCATCGGGAACAGGCCAGCGCAGGCTGCGATTTCTCACAATAAGTGCTTGAATCTGCTGGTTTAACAGGCTGGGGCGTATTCCCCGTAGGGTTGTTTCAACTTCAGGAAGTTCGGGCATTGTAGGCGTCGCTGGTGATCAGGTGAAAGCGGGTCGCAATAGGTAAATAACCTCTATTGACCATTAGTTGGCTTATCGAAAGGCACTATAGCAGCTCAGTTTCTATTAAAATAACAGCTTAGCTTGTCGCGTTTTAACGGTATGGAAACCGGGGTTATAGACCTTATGTGGAATTTTATATTTGAAAATATGTATGGCCTGCTCGAGTTGAGCTTTTGGGGCTATGCCATTTTTACTGTTGTTGTTATGCAGGTAACGCTGGCATCGGTGACGCTGTATTTACATCGTGATCAGGCGCATCAGTCTATTGTTTTGCATCCTGCAATCAGAGTGTTTTGCCGCATCTGGTTGTGGCTGACTACAGCAATGCTTACCCGTGAGTGGGTGGCTGTACATCGCAAGCATCATGCGATGTGTGAGCGTGAGGGTGATCCGCATAGCCCCGTTGTTTTTGGCTTAAAGAAAGTACTGCTTGAAGGTGCAGAGCTTTACAAGATAGAAGCCGCTAAAGAAGAGACAGTTGCTAAGTACAGTCGCGGTTGCCCTGATGATGGTTTGGAGCGGTTTATGGAGCGCTTCGGAAATCTCGGTTTAAAGCTTCTCTTCGTTGCTTACATTTTGTTGCTCGGGGTTCCGGGCATTGTCGTTTACGCAATTCAGATGCTCACGATTCCGGTGCTTGCTGCCGGCGTTATTAATGGTTTGGGTCATGCAAAAGGCTATCGCAATTTTGAGTGTGATGATGCCGCTACCAATTTGACGCCTCTTGCTATCTTTGTCGCGGGCGAAGAACTGCATAATAACCACCATGCTTTTCCGACATCTGCGAAGTTCTCTGTGCAGTGGTGGGAGTTTGATATTGGCTGGATGTATATTTCTTTGCTGAAGCCACTTGGTCTTGTGAAAGTAAAGCGCACAGCGCCTAAGCCGCGTTTGGCTGAAGCCCCGCGTCAGGTTGATATCGAGACCCTTCAAGCCGTATTGATGAACCGTATGAACGTGTTGCGTTCGTATACTCGGAGTGTGACTTTGCCGATTTTGCAGAGAGAGCGAGCTTCAGTCGGCGAGGGCTTAATGCCGAAGGCTAAAAAGCTATTGGTGAGCAATCCGTTATTGCTCGATAACTTCAGTGAAGAGCGTCTTAGAGAGTTGCTCGATGCCAATCAGGCGCTTAAGACTGTGCATGAGTATCGTGAGCGGCTGATGTCACTTTGGGGTCAGGCCAATATTACGAACGAGAACCTGGTGGCGCAGTTAAAAGAATGGTGTGTTGCGGCAGAGTCTAGTGGCGTTCAGGCGCTAGAGGACTTTTCGCAGAATCTGCGTGAGTATGTTTTGAGCCCTCAGGTGGTTCGGGCGTAGCTTTAGATTTAGCACTCACAAAAACCAGACAATAAAAAACCCGCAGTTAGCGGGTTTTTTATTGTCTGGTTGTAAAAGAAACTTACTTAATTTTTGCTTCTTTATACATCACGTGCTGACGAACCACGGGATCAAACTTTTTGGTTTCCATCTTTTCAGGATGTAAACGCTTGTTTTTGGTTGTGGTGTAGTAGTGTCCGGTTCCTGCCGATGACACCAGTTTAATTTTGTCTCTCATAGCAATATCTCCGCTGGTGCGATCTTAAACTTTCTGACCTTTGCCACGTAGATCGACAAGAATCTTGTCGATACCGTGCTTGTCAATGATACGTAGACCCTTGCAGGATACCCGCAAACGTACATAGCGATTCTCGCTCTCAACCCAAAAACGACGTGAGTGCACGTTAGGTAGAAACCGACGCCGATTTCTATTATTGGCGTGGGACACATTATTTCCGGACATGGGACCTTTTCCGGTAACCTGACAAACCCGTGACATGAGCAACCTCTGAAAAATCAAATACTTAGGGTCGAGCTAGTTGAATCTAGACGACGCGAGCTGGGTTTTATACCAGCCTATGCCCTCAGAGGCAAGCAATACCTGTGTTTAGGGTGAAGTAATCCGCCCGTTGCGTGAACTGTTCCAGACTCAAATAGCCTCTTTTGTTCGTTTTTTGTCAGTCGGGTAGGTTTTGATGACTTTAAAGCATGCCTCTGGCCGCCAGAGATACGCAGGAGCCATCTCCTATAACAAAGTGGTCTAGCAGGCGCACATCGATAAGATCGAGGGCGTCACGGACTCTGCGCGTGATGCTTTGGTCGGCAGCACTGGGCTCGGCCACCCCTGATGGATGATTGTGCGCGAGAATTACGGCAGCGGCATTGCGGTATAGGGCTTTGCGGAGGATTTCACGCGGGTATACGGTCGTTGCGTCTATGGTGCCGAAGAAAAGTTCTTCAAATGCCAATACCCGGTGACGGTTGTCCAGAAATAGCGCGCAGAAAACCTCTTGTGGCTTATCTCTTAGCTTTGCTATGAGGTAGTGCTGACTATCAGCGGGGGACTGAATGACGCTTCCCGGGCGAAGCTTCTCCTGCAAGTAGCGACCGCTGAGTTCTTTCAGGCTACTCAGTAGCTTAGCTCTGTGGACGCCGATACCGCTGATGCTGAGCAGTTCCTGCGGCGTAGCGTTTAGTATGCCGCGGATACTGCCGAACCTTCTCAGCAATTCGTGAGCAATCTCCGGTGCTGCACTACTTTGGTGTCCGGTTCTGAGCACAAGCGCTATTAGCTCTGCGTCAGGCATGGTTTCTGCGCAGGGATTGAGGATGCTGGATGGGTTGGCGGAAAATACCGATCTGAATCCATTGACTGAATCTGAGGTATCCTGAAGCTCGTTGTGCGGTGGCTTGATTTTGTTCATATGAAGATTTTGCCCCCGACCCCGAGTCGTTATACAGTCGCAAATCCTAGGACTATCAAAAGATATTAAGAAGAGCCTTTAGGCTCCAAGTGCAGCGATGACTTTCTAGCTGCGATAATTTGCCCATAGGCTAATGAACCATTCATCATGATTGATTTGCAGAACAAGAAAATTTTGCTTGGCGTTAGCGGCAGTATTGCTGCTTATAAAAGCCCGGATCTGGTACGTCGGCTTAAAGACCGTGGTGCTGATGTGCGGGTTGTGCTCACATCCAGTGCAGAAAAGCTGGTGTCGTCAACCGTCTTTCAGGCTGTCTCCGGGGAGCCAGTGCGTGGCGATTTGTGGGATGAGCAAGCCGAAGCAGCGATGGGGCATATTGAGCTCGCAAAGTGGGCAGAGCTGGTGGTGATTGCTCCCGCAACGGCAAACGTTATTGCACAGCTGGCGAATGGTGCGGCAGATAGTTTGTTGAGTACTTTATGCCTGGCAACCGAGGCACCTATCGTGATCGTGCCATCGATGAATCAGGCGATGTATCGCAATGACACTACGCAAGCCAATATCAATTTGTTGGCGAGTCGGAACGTTCGGTTTATCGGACCGGATGTTGGCGATCAGGCCTGCGGCGATGTCGGGCCGGGACGCATGACAGAGCCCGCAGAAATTGTTGCTCAGCTTACACAGACCGATGCCGGCGGCGCGTTGCGCGGCGTTAAGATCATGGTTACTGCAGGGCCTACGCGTGAGCCGATCGATCCGGTTAGATTTGTGAGTAATCGCAGTTCGGGCAAGATGGGCTTTGCCGTTGCCCGTGCCGCTGCAGATGCAGGTGCCGACGTCACGTTAATTGCCGGCCCGGTATCCTTGCCCACTCCACCGGGTGTTGAGCGGGTTAACGTTGAGACTGCACTCGAGATGTTTGACGCGGCGATGAGTAGAATTTCCGACAAAGACATTTATGTTGGTGCCGCAGCTATTTCGGACTATCGTCCTGAGTCGGTGCCATCACAAAAAATTAAGAAGCACAGCGACAAGTTTATCCTGGAGATGTCAAAGTCTCCCGATTTGTTGGCGTCGGTAGCTGCGCTTGATAGCCCACCATTTACCGTGGGCTTCGCTGCTGAGACAGAGAAGCTTGAAGAGCATGCAATATCGAAGTTGGAGCGCAAGAAGCTCGATATGATTGTTGCTAATCTCGTGGGAGATAATCTTGGCTTCGATCGTGATGATAATGCTGCGATTGTGATGTGGGAAAGTGGCCGTGAACCGCTGCCGAACATGTCGAAATCTGATCTCTCACGCAGGCTAATTGCGGTAATTGCGCATCGTTATCGTTCTACCGGCAAATAAGTTTCTGCATCAAACTTTTTTCTATAACTACTCCCAGGAATCACTTCGTGCCGACTCAAAAAATACAGCTAAAAATTCTGGATCCCCGTATTGGTGACACTATCCCACTGCCTACGCCTGCAACAGCAGGTTCGGCGGGTGTTGATTTGCGTGCGTGTATCGACGAAGAGTTAGAGATCAAGCCCGGAGAAACACATTTAATCCCAACCGGTATGGCTATCTATATTGAGGACCCTGCGCTTGCAGCAGTTATTTTGCCGCGTTCAGGGCTTGGCCATAAGCATGGCATCGTATTGGGTAATCTCGTCGGGCTGATTGATTCCGACTATCAAGGGCAGTTATTCGTATCTTGTTGGAATCGCGGGCAGGAAAGTTTCGTACTTGAACCTGGCTTACGTATGGCCCAGTTGGTCATCGTGCCGGTTGTGCAACCGCAGTTTGAGGTCGTTGATGAGTTTGTAGAAAGCGAGCGTGGTGCCGGCGGGTTTGGTCACACCGGTCACGGTTAGTTTGCTTAGTGCGCAGCAATCTGATTTTTAAGGTCTACAAAACGATCGATATCGTCAGCAAATTTTTGCTGCAACCGTTGTTGTTCAGTCTCCGAATCTTTGAGCGTGCGCTCGTACAACATGATTGAGTCAATCGTATCCGCCAGTTCGCGCGCGAGTTTTTCATCAATTGGCTTAGCTTTAGGATCGGTGTTGTAAGGGCTGTAGCGCTGAGATTCTTTTTCAAGTTTTTGGAGTTTCGAGCGCAGGTTGTCGAGATAAATCTCGGTCACATGAATCTGGGCCTGCACAAGTTCTATACGGCGATCACGCAGTGCCTCAATCTCTTGAACAGATAGATAGGTACTAAGCAGTACGCGGTCACGTCGTTGTGATTTTTCCTGCTGGCGCTCGGCGACAACTACAGCTTCAGCCTCTACGCGCCTCTGCTCACGTTCTTCGGGTGTAAGTGCCCCCTCGAAAACCTCTAGCTCGACACCCTGCTCGTTCAGAACGCTATGGCGGTTCTCTGAGTACTCAGCTGGAATGCTATCGCCGTAGTGCGTAACACCTTCATCATCGACCCACTTATAAACTTTTTCTGCATGCACTGCGCCCGCAGCAAATAGGGCGGCAGCGAAAAAGCTGTATCGAATTGTCTTGAGTCGAGTGTTCATAAGTTCTGGTTCAGATTAATAGCAGTTCAGATTATTACATTATGTTGCCGTTGTAATAGTGAACCAGTTCCCATCATTCGTGGTTCCTGCGCAGAGCAGAAGATGGGCTAAATACCGTATTGGCTTCGATATTCCTTAACAGAATCAAGCATTTCCGTATTATCGCCGTTGGCTTGCAGCCATTCTATTAGATCCGCTAAACGAATGATGCTACAAACCTTTACGCCCAAGCTCTGTTCGACTTCCTGAACTGCAGACAACTCACCAGTGCCCCGTTCCTGTCTATCAACCGCGATAAGAATGCCAGCGGGCTCTGCTCCGGCGGCCCGAATAATCTCGACAGCTTCTCTGATGGCGGTTCCTGCTGTGATGACATCGTCAACGATTAGGACTTTACCGTTTAGTGGCGCCCCAACAATTGTGCCACCTTCACCGTGAGCTTTTGGCTCTTTGCGATTAAAAGAGAAAGGCAGGTCGTTAGCATGGTCATCGGCGAGTGATGCAGCTGCGAGAGTGACTAATGGAATGCCCTTGTAGGCCGGACCAAACAGCATGTCGAAATCGATACCTGATTCGGTTGCTGCTTGAGCATAGTAGCGACCGAGCTTTGCCGCGGCCAAGCCGGTATTAAACAAACCCGAGTTAAAAAAGTAGGGGCTGATACGACCGGATTTAAGTTCAAACTGCCCGAGTTTGAGTACGCCGATTTGCATTGCGAGCTCAATAAATTCTGCTTTGTAGTTGTCCATATGCGTGTGATGCCTTCTTTGTACTTATTTTGGTGATTAATGCGGTGAGTCCATCTGGTAGAGTATCGCAAAGTTACTCACATCATGTCTGTTCGGGGAAGTATGCGAATTATTAGTCTTAATGCCAACGGTATTCGTGCCGCTTCGCGCAAAGGTTTTTTCAAATGGCTGCCGCGCCAGAAAGCGGACGTTGTCTGCATACAGGAAACCAAGGCTCAGGCTCATCAGCTTGAGGATCCTGAGTTTCATCCCCGCAATCACTTCTGTTATTACGAAGATGCCGAAAAGAAGGGCTACAGCGGGGTGGCGCTGTATTGCCGCGAAGAACCCGATGAGGTTATCAATGGCTTTGGCGTACCTGAGTTTGATGCGGAAGGCCGGCATATCGAGGCCCGCTTCGGCGATTTGAGTGTGATTTCAGTTTATATGCCCTCCGGCTCTTCGAGTGACGTGCGTCAGGAGGCAAAGTTTCGCTATCTGGA
>CBDTTT010000069.1:0-7411 GCA_965363345.1 uncultured Chromatiales bacterium | reverse complement strand
CGGTGTTCCGCTTGCAGCAGTATTTGAGCGCGCCACCGTCCGGAACGGCGTTCCATAGGTGCGCTGGCCGGCCCTAAGATTCTGACGCCACCCGGATTGATCTGTTCCGCAAGCTGTCGTGCAGTGCCGAGAAAGCTGTATAGCGTCTCTTTGTTGTTGCACTCGGCTCTTAGCAATGCAATGTGACTAAAAGGCGGCCACGCGGTTGCTTTGCGTTCCGCTATAGCTGTTTCCGCATAGCCCTCGTAACCTTTGCTTAATAGCGTGAGCAATTGGGGATGATCCGGGTACAGCGTTTGAATCCAGACTTCACCGCTACGATCTGCCCTACCGGCGCGTCCTGAGACCTGAATAAAGTTCTGAGCCATTCTTTCGCCGCTGCGAAAGTCTGTGCCGAACAAACCCTGATCTGCATCAAGAATGCACACGAGTGTCACATTCGGGAAGTCGTGCCCCTTCGTTAGCATTTGAGTGCCGAGCAATATTCGGGCTCTTCCGGAGCGAATCGTTTCAAGATGATCTTCAATTGCGCCACGGCGTCGGGTTGAGTCTCTATCTAACCGGACAATGACTTCGTTGGGAAAGTGTTTGTTGAGTGCTGTTTCGATACGCTCGGTTCCCTGACCGAGTGGATGCAGTTCGCCCGCGCAATCGGGGCATTTTTCAGGAACCCGTGTTTCAAAACCACAGTGGTGACAGATGGCGAGTCCGCGTTGCTGATGGACCACAAGTCGTGAATCACAGCGTGCACATTCAACGCAGTTGCCGCAATCACCACAAAATAGTGTCGGTGCGAAGCCGCGACGGTTGAGGTAGACCAATACTTGCCCGTTCTGCTCGAGGTGCCGTCTTATTGTTTCTACCATCGGCGTTGTCAGGCCGTCGGTTGCAGGGTGCAATCGGAGATCGATCAGCTTTACGGATGGCTGAGTCGCACCGCCCGCCCTGATAGGCAGAGATACATGTTGGTAGCGCTTATTTTGTGCATTTGCGAGGGTTTCGAAAGAGGGTGTGGCTGAGCCCAATACGACAGGTATCTTGAGCTTACGGCCACGCACGATAGCGATGTCTCTGGCGGAGTAGCGAAAACCTTCCTGTTGTTTCAGTGAAGCATCATGCTCTTCATCGATGATAATCAGGCCCGGGTTTTTGAAGGGCGTAAATACCGCAGACCGGGTCCCGATCAAGACACCTGCGGTACCGTCTCTTGCATCGAGCCACGCCTGCATTCGTTGGCTATCACTGAGGTTCGAGTGCATTACGGCAATAGGTGTATCCAATTGCTCTTCAAAGCGCGCCACGAGTTGAGGCGTTAAACCAATCTCCGGAACAATAACGAGGGCTTGAAAGCCTGCGTTTAACTGTTGCCTGATTAAGCGAAGATAGACTTCGGTTTTACCGCTACCTGTTACGCCTTGCAGAAGCCAGGTGTCATGGTTGGGTGCAGCAATCTTGTCGACGGCATTTTTTTGATATTCGTTAAGCTTGAGTTGTTTGCGGTCGGTAACGTTTGCTTTGACCGGACGTTCGATTGCGATGCTGAATTTTTCGACCAGCAATTTTTTCTCAAGTTCGCGAACGGCTCTCTGCCAGCCTTGATGAACTTTTGCTAATGACTCCTGATTCATTCCCTTGGCACTGTCGGCTATAGCTTCTAATACGAGTTTTTGTACCGGAGCCTTTAGCTCTGAAGCTTCGAGCGCGCTGCGACCCTCGTTGCCAACGCGCCAATGTGATTCCTGCTTACCGCTCGCTTCGCCACCTTTGCGCAGCGGTCCAGGCAGGGCTGCCGCAAATACATCACCCGGTGCGTGCTGATAGTAGCTGGCGGACCAGTTCAGAAGTTCGACTAATGATTCGTCCAGCAGGGGTTGCTTGTCGAGGATTCTGGTAGCTCGCTTGAGTTTTTCGTCGGCGATAGCCGTGGTATTGGCCAATTTTGCAATTACCCCAACCCGTTCGCTGCGGCCAAATGGCACGACTACCCGCTGCCCGACCAGCGCTGCTGGGCCGGTTTCGGGAGGGAGGTAGTCAAAAAGCTCCGGAAGCGGGGCTTTTAGTGCGACTCGCAGAATCGTTGGTTTCATGTGCCTCGACAATATTATGTAAAAAAAACCGACGGGCATGTAGTTGTACACAAAATCTGTGGATAACTATGTGGATTAAATCGGTTTCAAGGGCCTTTTGCCCTGTAATCAGTGTCTATCAGTTAGTTTGCTCAAAAAATGAGCAGATGAATATTATCTATTAAAAACATATACTTGCCAGTCATTTGTAAAGGTGGCTAGGTGTAAGTGTGCATAATTTACTGGTGTAGCATGCAGAATGTGTATAACTGGACTCTGTCCAACAGGTTTTTTGTCTTGCAAAGCAACATTTTGCGCCATTTTGGGGCAAAAACGCGAATCTGCTGCAATCTATATGGCCTACGAAAAAAAGCCTTTTAAATCATAAGCACACGAATCTGTCGCGGCGGTAAACCTCTTTGGGTTTGTCCCGTTTTAACTGTTAGACCGCAATATGGCGGCACTCCACACCGGAACTGCTTTAACTCCGGTTATGCTAGAGGTTAACCGTGACAGTTACTACAAGAACAGTTACAGATTGGGCCGCGACCCCGGAATGGGTTGCTGATACACAGGCAAAGGAGAGTGCTCTGAAAAAACGGCAGGCAATGGATTTGTTTCTCGCCGGTATTGAGCGACGTGGTTTCCAGATGGCGCGAATTGCCATTGGTGATCCCGATGAAGCTCTGGATCTTGTGCAAGATGCAATGATTAAGCTGGTGCAAAATTATTCTGATAAACCAGAGGCAGAATGGCAGCCACTGTTTTTCCGGATATTGAAGAATCGAATTATTGATCATCATCGCAGGGGTAACGTTCGCAATCGTGTGGTTGCGTGGTTTAAACCTAAAGGCGATGGCGATGACGTTTATGACCCCGTGGCATTGGCGCCAGGTTATGTCTCCGATCAGCCCGAGCACCGTTTGGGTAATGCTGATGCTATTGAGGCCCTTGAGCTAGCAATGCAAACCCTACCAGAGCGACAGCTACAGGCATTTATGTTGCGGACAATTGAAGGCATGGATGTAGCAACAACTGCTGAAGTTATGGGCTGCTCCGAGGGCAGTGTGAAAACTCATCTGTCGCGTGCATTGCATAAACTACGCGACTTGCTTGAAGACTATCGCCCCGACTAATTCCTGAATTGAGGGCCTGATTGAAAGGCCTGATTGATGAATTGTAGAAAACTATTTTTTAGAGAATGCTGCTAATGAATTCAGAACACAATAAAGAGGCCCAGGCTGACACCCTGAATAAGGTTGCGGATACCGCTGCTGCGCTCCTTCAAGAGCAACGCGAAAGTATCGATGCAGCAACGCTGTCACGCCTGAATCAGGCGCGGCAGAAGGCTCTTATGGAAATGGACCGGAAACGGTCTTGGCTCGCTGCGTCCCCGTCCTGGTTGCCTGCAGGTGCCATGGCAATGGTAGCTTTGCTGGTCGCAGGGATATCGTTTGATGTCTTGCAGCTAGACCCGGCGGTTCAACCGACTGAAACCCGGCAGGCGGTGAAGAGCAGCCCGGATGTCCCTAACCTCGAAATGATGTTTGCCGATGAAGGTCTCGACATGCTCGAGGAGCTCGATTTCTATTTGTGGCTTGAAGAGGAGCAGACCACCGGTAAGCTGTACTATAGTTATGAAGTTGTTACCTAGTTTGGTTGCCGTTGTATAGATGAGATTTATTACACGCATTTTGATTTTTCTGCTGCTGCCGGCATTCGCACTGGCGGCCGATGGAGTGAGCTGGGAAGACTTAAGCCCGGAGCAGAAAAAGGGGCTTGGCGGCATGCGCCAAAACTGGAATCAAATTCCCCCTGAGCGTCAGGAACAATTAGCGACTGGTTCAGCTCGATGGGCAGAAATGTCGCCGGAAGAGCGCGCAGAGACCCGTGGCCGGATGCGACAGTGGCAGAACCTTTCCCCTGAAGAGCGTGATGAACTTAGCCAGGGTTTTCAGCGCTACCGGAATTTAGATCCGGGTCAGCAGGATAAAGTCCGGCAAAATTATCAACGTTTTAGAGACATGCCCCCCGAGCGGCAGGAGCAGGCGCGTGAGCGCTGGCAAAACATGAGTCCTGATGAGCGCAAGGCAATGCGCCAGCAAATGAAAAACATGACGCCGGAAGAGCGTGAAGCGCAGCGCGGGAAGCAACGACCTTCGGGCAACTAGTCACCCATAAGCCCATGTTGCAGTTGCAATTTGTCGTACACACTGCAAGATGGAGAAACAAGAGACCAGACAGGCTCATTGATGGATACCGACGAGTACATCAGGAACATGAGTCAGCAGGTGCTACGCACCGATGCATCCGGTATGCCGTTAGAGTGGATTGATTACCGGGATGCAGCTCGACTCTATTACACAGGTCAGGTGGCATACGCCTGCGGACAGCCTTTGTATGAAATTCATGGTGGTGTTAACGCACGAAGCGGTCATCGTTCCGTGATCGAGGTCAACTCAATTATTGCGACCATCGGCCGTTCTGCCTCTCATGCAGACCGGCGCAATAATTACGTACCGCCGGTCAACAACAAAACCCTGTTCCGTCGTGATGCAAATCTCTGCATGTATTGCGCGACCCGATTTTCTGAACGGGACCTCACCCGTGACCACATCACCCCGGTAAGCAAGGGCGGACTCGATATATGGTCCAATGTTGTCGCTGCTTGTCGCCGTTGCAACAACCACAAAGGCGGTCGCACACCCGAAGAAGCTCGTATGGAGCTTGTTGCGGTGCCATTCATTCCAACTTACGCCGAATACATCTATCTGAAGGGTCGCCGGGTGTTGGCTGATCAGATGAAATTTCTACTGGCGCATTTCCCGCGCAGCAGTCCGTTGCATAAGCGGCTGAGCGGTCATCTCACCGCACCGCACTCTGACCAGTCTGTCTGATGTAGCATAGACCGCATGATCTATGCGATTGATGCAAGCGTGTACATATTCCGTGCCTGGTTTTCGATGCCCGACACGATGGTCGATGATGATGCCAACCCTGTAAACGCGTTGTATGGATTTACACGGTTCATCGGCGATTTTTTAGAGGGGACCAATCCTGAGTTGGTGGCAGTCGCTTTTGATCAGAGTCTGGGCAAGTGCTTCCGGAATGACATTTACCCCGAATACAAAGCGAATCGGGATCCCGCACCCGAGGAACTGAAGTTACAGTTCATCCGCTGTCAGCAGGTGGTGAGTGCATTAGGTCTCGCCGACTATAGTGAAGCCCGTTTTGAGGCGGATGACCTTATTGGCACGGTAATCACGCGGATGCGTGCCGAAGGCATCTCCGGCACGATAGTGAGTCGTGACAAGGATATGGCTCAGCTTATTTCAAACGGCGATATTCTGTGGGATTACGCTGGCAACCGGCGTATCGGCTATCACGATGTGCCCGATGTCTACGGGGTGCGGCCAGAGCAGATGGTCGACTTTCTGGCGCTAGCCGGAGATGCCGTCGACAACATTCCTGGTGTGCGCGGTGTTGGTACCAAAACCGCTACCGCGCTATTGGCGCATTTCGAATCACTGGATGACATCTACGCAAATCTCGCAGATGTTGCCCGCTTAAGTTTTCGAGGTGCAAAAACCATGGGAGCCAAACTTGAATCACAACGCGACAGCGCCTATCTCTCTCAACAGTTAAGTGCGATCCATTGTGATGTACCGGTGAATACCAGCACCGCTGTTTTAAAACGCCGCGCACCTGACCTTGGCACCCTTAACCATTTGTATGATCAGGCGGGCTTTGGCACCGCTTTACGGCGTCAGGCAGAACGAATTGCCGATCAGTTTGATTCGTCTCGCCTGTAATTTTGAGTGGTACGAAAACTTGTATTAAGTATGCTCCGGTTCTTTAGCTGGAGTCGAAGGAGTTGTTATGAGCGAGAAGAACATTGAATCGATATTGCATGAAGAGCGATTGTTTTCGCCATCGGCTGAGTTTGCAGCCAAAGCCGGTGTTCAAGCGGCCGCACTAAACGCCCGCTATGCAAAAGCAGCAGCAGACCCTGAAGGCTACTGGGCAGATATGGCTCGGGACTTGATTCAATGGGATCACCCATGGACAACAACACTTGATAGTAGCAATGCGCCCAACTACAAGTGGTTTGCCGGAGGAATGTTGAACGTATCGGCTAACTGCCTTGATGTGCACTTAGCTGAGCGTGGCGACAAAACCGCGATTATTTTTGAGGGCGAGCGAGGTGATGTGAAGCACATTTCCTACGCCGAACTCACCCGTGAAGTGAGCCGCTTTGCAAATGTATTGAAAGCCCGGGGCATAGAAAGTGGTGACCGGGTGGTTATCTATATGCCGATGGTTCCCGAGGCCGTTATCGCCATGCAGGCCTGCGCCCGCATTGGTGCGGTGCATTCGGTTGTGTTCGGTGGGTTTTCGGCAGTGGCTTTGCGCGATCGTATAAATGATGCCGGCGCGAGAATGCTGATTACAGCAGACGGCGGTTTTCGTGGTGGATCAGCTGTTGAGCTGAAACGCGCAGCTGATGAAGCGCTTGCCGGCGGTTGTCCTGATATTGAAACGGTAGTCGTGTTGAAACGAACAGGTGAGCCAGTCGAGATGCAGGAGGGCCGGGATGTTTGGTGGTCTGATGCTGTTGCCGATCAATCTGATATTTGTGAGCCATTGCCGGTTGAGTCATCTCATCCACTGTTTTTGTTGTACACCTCTGGTTCTACCGGCAAGCCTAAAGGTATTCAGCATGGCTCAGCGGGGTATCTTCTCAACGTTCGCCTGACATATGAAACGGTCTTCGATTATCAGGAAGACGATGTGTTCTGGTGCACTGCCGATGTCGGTTGGATTACCGGGCACTCCTATGTTGCTTACGGCCCTCTTGCTGCCGGTGCGACGATACTGATGTATGAAGGTTCACCGACAGTGCCGGATCCCGGTCGTTTTTGGAAAGTTTGTGAAGACCACAAGGTCACGATCTTCTATACGGCACCGACAGCGATTCGTGCCTTGATGCGTTTTGGTGATGAGGTTCCAGAGTCCTACGACCTGAGCAGCATTCGTTTGCTGGGTAGCGTGGGTGAGCCCATTAATCCTGAGGCATGGATGTGGTATCACCGAGTGATTGGCCGCGAGCAATGTCCGATAGTCGACACCTGGTGGCAGACTGAGACCGGCGGCATCATGATGAGTCCGGTGCCCGGCGTAACCGCAACGCCCCCCGGTTCTTGTACTCGGCCGCTGCCGGGTATCGATGCGGATATCGTTGATGATCATGGTGATAGCGTCGATTCGCCTGATAAAGGCGGTTATCTGGTTATTCGCAAACCCTGGCCCTCAATGTTGCAAACCGTCTGGGGTGACAATGAGCG
>CBDTTT010000068.1:0-7473 GCA_965363345.1 uncultured Chromatiales bacterium | reverse complement strand
AAGCCGGATCATGTGCGCTGGGAATATGAACGTCCGCTTTGGGTCGGAAGCAGACCTTAGGTTGCGTTGCCGCATGAGGCATCCGAACGTCTGATCTTGAGTGGCTAACTGAGGTTCGCGGAGAGCATTCCGGTTGACTGCCCTCCTAGAGTAGAATTCTTCTAATTCTGTAGAATAAAGAAAGACCTTATCTATAATGAATAGCCATATTAGGCGAATCCAACATATATATACTTGCGAATACATGCATATATGAATATATTAATGATTGTTGTCTCATCAGCCACCGGGTCACTAGCAATGCAACTGCATATAACGCTCGATCATTTGATCGCTAGTTACAGCTCCTCGCCTAGCACATGGTTTGGCGCATGGCTGAGTGCCGCCATGGTCGGAGCCTGCTCAAGCTGCAAGTTCAGTTTCGAGAGCACCTTACCCATGATGAATGGATGCCAGTCATGAGCGACTCTGCAGCACCCCCGATATCGGTTGGTCGGATCTATAGGTTCGTGGCAGAGATCCTCGGACCGGATTCAAACTACTACTACCTGGCGCTAATCTACGGCGTGGGCATCAGCCTACTATCGCTTGCGACACCCATCTCGGTGCAGATGCTAATCAACAATGTCGCAAACACCGGATTAACTACACCCCTGATCGTACTTACCCTAACGCTGTTCGTACTCCTGCTGCTCTCCGGACTGCTGAATGCCCTCCGAATCCAGTTGATGGATGTATTCCAGCGCCGCTTCTATGCACGCATGGTCTCCGAAATTTCGCTCCGCACGGTCTATGCACTTAACCCGTTCTTTCAGGACAATCGCAAGAGCGCCTTATTCAATCGCTATTTCGACATTGTGATTATTCAAAAGAACCTGCCGAACCTTTTGGTCAGCGGTTTCACTATCGTGCTGCAGGCGGTGGTCGGTTTCGTGCTGGTCTCGCTCTACCATCCACTTTTTCTGATTTTCAATATCGTCGTCGCGGTTGTTATCTGGATAATCTGGATAATCTGGGGTCGACGCGCAGTGCTTAGTGCAGCAGCGGTATCACACAAGAAGCATGCCACGGCCGAATGGCTGCAGAAGCTAGGCAATTCGAATGGCTTCTACCAGTCGGAACAACACATCACTAACGCACTGATACGCACCGATGAATACACTGCCGACTACATCGAGATGCACATCAAGCATTTCCGGCATCACTTCATACAAACGGTCAGCTTCCTTGTCCTATATGCGTTCGCCAGTGCCGCACTGCTAGGGCTTGGTGGCTGGCTCGTTATCCAGGGCCAGCTCACACTGGGTCAGCTGGTTGCGGCCGAACTGGTTCTGTCAGCCGCGTTCTATGGCGTCTCATATCTGGGCATCTACCTTGCCTATTTCTATGAGGTTTGTGGTGCTATCGACGAGCTATCGATGATCCTTGATATCGATCAGGAAAACATAGGCACCGGCACCGGCGCTTTCGGCCCCGATTCAAAGCTAGAGTTTGTGGGCTGCCGTGGCACGTCGCATGGCATGACCAGCACACTGAGCTTCGCCATAGACACTGGCGCTCGAGTCATGGCGGCAGCAGAAACACACAGCATCAAAAGCGAAGTAACCAACCTGTTGAAGCGTAATATGGTTCCGCGAAGCGGCTATATTGCGGTGGGTGGCATCGATATTCTAAGTATTCGCGCGCAAGAGCTGCGCCAGAAGATTGTTGTATTGGATCGGCCAAATACGGTCGACATGACTATTCGCGAGTTTCTCGATTCCAGTGTTGAGGGAGCTTCAGTCCGCTCCATCGAAGTGCTGCGACTTGTCGGCCTCGAGCCGGCCTTAATGCTCCTCGACGATGGGCTTGATACATCGCTTGCATCGACCGGCTGGCCGCTTACGGTAATCGAAGTCATGCAGCTCAAGCTTGCCGCAGCAATTCTCTCGCAACCTCGCGTACTCGTGCTGACTCCAATCTTCGACTTGATGCCGGAAGAGTATCTCCGAAAGTCGCTCGATACCCTGCAGCAAGAGGGAAATTGTTCGGTGATCTACTTCTCGGGTCAAAACCGTGACATGAATTTCAGCACATATCTTTACCTTGGTACTGAGGAACAAACACTGCACCCGAGCTTCGACGCCCTTGCTAGTGTCTTCAAAAACGAGTCGAAACCTGCAGCCGTCGATCCCATAGGGGACAACTAAGCATGTCCAGACAACGCCAGATCGATGATCGCAAACAGGCTGAACACTTGTTCAAAACGCTTGCCGAAATTCAGCCGCCCAGAATCATGCGGGTCGTGGCGTGGATGCTGGTGCTGATTATGTTCGGACTGAGCATTTTTCTGGTGTTTACTCCCTGGGTACAAACGACGCAAGGGGCCGGCATTGTTACGGCCCTAAATCCCAATGACCGTTTGCAGGAAATCAATGCACTGGTGCCCGGTCGAATCCAGCAGTGGTACGTGCGTGATGGCAGCAAGGTGCAGGTGGGTGATCCGATCGTGAAGCTGGTCGACAACGACCCAAACCTGCTAGAAAACCTGAAGGCCGAACGCGCGCAGGTTATCGCCAAACTCCGCGCGGCCGAATCCGCGGTGGAAATCGCAGAAATCGACATGCGCCGAATGCGTGGCCTTTTTGACAAAGGACTGGCTGCGCGGCGCGAATACGAACAAGCGCGTATCCGGGTGGAAGAACTGCGTGTGGGGGTAGCTGAAGCCGCCGCAGAGATAAGCCGTGCAGACGTAAACCTTTCGCGACAGTCGGTGCAGGTCGTGCGCGCGCCAAGGGACGGCGTCATCCTCCGGGTCAACTCCGGAGACACCTCTACTTTCGTGAATGCCGGAGATGTCGTTGCAACCTTTGTACCGGACAACGTCGACCGTGCAATAGAACTTTTTGTCGATGGCCGGGATGTCTCGCTCGTGACAACGGGGGCTAAAGTTCGGCTGCAGTTTGAAGGCTGGCCGGTCATTCAGTTTAGCGGCTGGCCGTCTGTCGCGGTTGGCACCTTCGGTGGCGAGGTCGTTGCGGTGGACCCCTCGGCAAATGAGGCAGGCAGATTCCGGATACTAATTACTGAAGACCTGGACGATCCTCATCGTTGGCCCGATACGGGATTCGTGCGCTTTGGTTCGAAGGCGAAGGGTTGGGTACTGCTAAACAAGGTGTCGGTCGGCTATGAGATATGGCGACAGCTAAACAACTTCCCGCCCGATTTCATGGACCGCGCAACATCAGGAAGCGCTCCATGAGGACCATGAAATTGGTGCTTGATGTCGGCTATGGGCTTCGCAAGCTCGCTGCGATCTGCCTGCTGGCTGCAATCAGCCAGACTGTTCCGGCGCAGGGCGAAATCATCGCGCAGGATGGCTTTCTGTCGATTGATGAAGTTCTAGTAGCGTCTAAAACACACTTTCCGGATATCCTAAATGCGCTCGCGCGGCGCCAGGGCGCCGATGCCAATGTGATGGCCGCCGATGGCGCATTTGATCTGGTGTTCGATGCAGATGGTTTCAGTCGCGTCAATGGGTTCTGGGACGGGTCTGTCGTTGAGGGCCGCGCCAGCCAGCCGCTGCAGACACTAGGCGCGAATATCTATACGGGCTACAAAATTTCTGACGGCAACTTCCCTGTCTACGAAGATGAGTACTACACAAATAGCGGCGGCGAACTCGCGGTCGGCATGCTGTTCTCCTTATTGCGGGACCGTGATATCGATGATCGGCGATTCGGCCTGACCGATTCCCGGATGGCTCTGCAACAAGCTGATCTTGATGTACTGCTGACCAAGATAGGTGTGCAGCAAAAAGCCTTGCTCGCCTACTGGCGATGGGTCACTGCAGGCCGTCAACTTGCAGTCTATGAAGATCTTTTGCGGATTGCGCTGGACCGCGAAGGCGGTCTGCAGGAACAGGTCGATAGTGGCGCGCGCGCCGAGATATTTCTTGTAGAGAACCAGCAGAACATCATCCGCCGAAAAACTTTCGCCACCGCTGCACGACGCGATCTGCGGATGGCGGCGAACGCGCTGTCATTCTATTTTCGAAACGAGAACGGTCGGCCCGTAATTCCTGCGCAGGAGCGCCTGCCGCCGACACCCCCTATTGGACAAATCAACGATCTTTCCGTGAAGCCAGCCGGAGCTGCATCGAAGGCACTGGATCGCCGACCCGAATTGCAGATTCTAAAGACGTCAATCGACAGGGCGCGGCAGCGTGTTGCGCTAGCCGACAATAATATGAAGCCGCGTATCGAACTGGGATTAGAGGTTTCAAAGGATTTCGGCTCGGTTGCTGAAGGCGGCATATCGCGTGATGAAACCGATACCGTTATCGGCTTTCAATTCTCTGTGCCACTGCAGAATCGAAGTGCACGCGGTGCGATGCTAAGCGAAAAAGCCAGAATCGAATCAATTCGTCAGGAACAACGCCTCACCGCTGACCGGATCGAAGTTGAGGTAGGCAATATCCTCCTCGATCTAAACGTTGCCGAGCAACTGCTGCTTCTGGCGCAGCAGGATGTCGTGCAGGCCGAGCGGCTGCAGGTAGCAGAACAGGAGCGCTTTGCCAGCGGCGCGAGCGATTTCTTTCTGGTCAATATTAGAGAAGAGACAGCGGCCAACGCACGCGTCCAATACTTTACTGCGGATCTCGAACGCCGGAGTGCGCGCGCCAACTATGACGCGGCCACAGTAGACCTGGAACGACTCGGCATCGAAGAGTAACTATCGAGACATAAAAAAAGCCCCGCAATGCGGGGCTTTTTCTTTTCCTGTAGAAGGAAAAATTACATCATGCCAGGCATACCGCCGCCCATGCCGCCCATATCCGGCATTGGTGACATACCACCCGAATCCATAGGCTTTTCTGTAACCATGCATTCAGTGGTCAGCAACAAGCCAGCAACAGAAGCCGCATTCTGCAGAGCAGAACGAGTTACTTTTGCAGGATCGATGATGCCCATTTCAACCATGTCGCCATATGTATCGTCAGCAGCGTTGAAGCCATAGTTGCCTTTACCACTCGCAACTTCATTCAGCACTACAGATGCATCACCACCTGCGTTTGAAACGATCTGACGCAAAGGCTCTTCCATTGCACGACGCAGAATCGCAATGCCGATGTTCTGCTCGTCATTAGCGCCTTCAAGGCCATCGAGGGCTGCTATACAGCGAATCAGTGCAACACCGCCACCGGCAACAACGCCTTCTTCAACAGCAGCACGGGTTGAGTGCAGAGCATCTTCAACACGGGCTTTCTTCTCTTTCATTTCGATCTCGGTAGCAGCACCAACTTTAATTACTGCAACACCGCCGGCGAGTTTAGCAACTCTTTCCTGCAGTTTTTCACGATCGTAGTCAGAAGTAGAGTCTTCAATCTCACGATTGATCTGCTTAACGCGCTCTTTAATTTCCTTCGCTTTACCAGCACCGTCGATGATGGTTGAGCTTTCTTTGTTGATCTGAACTTTCTTAGCTTCGCCAAGATCTTCCAGAGTCGCTTTCTCAAGACTCAAACCAACTTCTTCAGAAATAACCTGGCCACCGGTCAGAACAGCGATGTCCTGCAACATAGCTTTACGACGATCACCAAAGCCCGGTGCTTTAACAGCACAAACTTTAACGATACCGCGCATGTTGTTTACAACCAGAGTTGCCAGCGCTTCGCCTTCGATGTCTTCTGCAATAATAAGCAGTGGACGGCTTGATTTAGCCACGGCTTCAAGCAGTGGCAGCAAATCACGGATGTTGGTGATTTTCTTATCAAACAAAAGGATAAACGGGTTATCAAGATCGGCGCTCTGAGCAGCCGCATCACTAATGAAGTACGGAGAAAGGTAACCGCGATCAAACTGCATACCTTCAACGATATCCAGTTCGTTATCGAGACCTGAACCTTCTTCAACAGTAATAACGCCTTCTTTACCAACTTTACCCATAGCTTCAGCAATGATTTCGCCAACAGCTTCGTCTGAGTTGGCAGAGATGGTGCCAACCTGTGCGATAGCTTTATCGTCTTCACAAGGCTTAGACAATTTAGCAAGCTTTGCAACAACAACAGAAGTTGCTTTGTCGATACCGCGCTTAAGATCCATTGGGTTCATGCCGGCTGCAACAGACTTCAGGCCTTCACGCAGAATTGCCTGCGCCAGAACTGTAGCGGTTGTTGTACCGTCACCAGCAACATCAGATGTCTGTGAAGCAACTTCCTTCACCATCTGAGCGCCCATGTTCTCAAATTTATTTTCTAGCTCGATTTCTTTAGCTACTGACACACCGTCTTTAGTAACGGTAGGAGCGCCAAACGCTTTATCGAGAATTACATTACGTCCCTTAGGACCCAAAGTGACTTTAACGGCGTTAGCAAGAATGTTTACACCTGCAAACATCTGCTGACGAGCGTCATCACCAAATCTGACATCTTTAGCTGCCATGGTTTAAATTCCTCTTAAATAATTCTTTCAGTAAGTCCGGAAGGACAAACTACTTAGCCTTCAACAACGGCCATGATGTCGTCTTCACGCATAACGAGAAGATCATCACCATCAACTTTTACTTCAGTACCGCTGTACTTACCGAACAGCACTGTGTCGCCAACCTTCAGGTCCAACGCGCGAATATCGCCGTTTTCCAGAATTTTGCCGTTACCAACAGCAAGGATTTCGCCTTTGCTGGGCTTTTCAGTTGCCGAATCAGGAATTACGATGCCACCTGCAGAGGTACGCTCTTCTTCCATTCGCTTTACGATCACACGATCGTGAAGTGGGCGAATATTCATGTATCTTTCTCCAAAAAATTTCCGGGAGTAGGCGTGAAAGCAAGTAAACGCGGTATTTTGCGGGAATAATTGCCTTTCAGCCCATCGCTAGTGTTAGCACTCTAGTTGAGTGAGTGCTAATCATAGCGGCGAGTTTTCGTTTTTCAAGGGCTATCGGCACAAACAATCCGGAAATGTGAGACACCTGCAATGACAAAATGCCCCGTCAGCGCTATCCTCAGCACAATTGAAACTATGCGGACTAGCATCAGATGAGCCTTTCAGACCCATCCAAAATACTGCTTGTGCAGACCACCTGCCCCAACAAAGAGAGCGCTCAGATTCTGACAAAAAAGCTTTTAGAACAAGGGCTTGCAGCATGCGTCAACATTATTGACGGTGTTGAGAGCCACTATCGCTGGAAGGGTGAATACAGGCAGGGCCAGGAAGCCCTGATGCTGATTAAAGCCCCCGCAGCCACCTACCAGCAGCTGGAAATGGTCATTGTGGCCGGTCATCCCTATGAACTTCCGGAAATAATCGCAGTCCCTTTGACTGCTGGCTTGCCAGCCTACCTACAGTGGGTAGCAGCAGCCTCTCAGGATAAGACAAAAGCCCCATGAATATGACCACAACAAAGTGCCTTATTAAGAGAATCTTTACGGCGAGCCTGCTCATCATTGCAGCAATGCAAAGTATTCAGGCAGAGCCGCCAATGCGACCGGATA
>CBDTTT010000067.1:0-7505 GCA_965363345.1 uncultured Chromatiales bacterium | reverse complement strand
CAAGCGAATGGGAGACGCACAACGATTCACTCATGGTGCGTAACGTAGCTAGTAAGATTGACGGCGGCGCAGAAATCGAGAAGGCGATAGAAGCAGAAATAGAAGAAAATTACCGCGAAGAGCTGTACTAATTAATCTAGCTTCACAAGAGACGGCATAAGCTTTCCAAGCCACTGCCCCAGTTGGATTAGCGGGAGCGAATTAGGCAAACCGCGTTGTCAGAGACCTCTGGCTCAAAGTGCCAGCAGGCCGCCAAACCTAGTGCGGCAAAGTCAATCAGGCATGGCGCTCTGTTAGGGAGTGACAATACTCAGGCGTTCGACCCACACAACTTCGCAGGCACCGGCACCGGTGTCATTGCGGGTTTGTGAGGTGCGCCAGCGCCAGTCATCTGTCATAGAGTCGACATGCACAAGCTGCCCCGAGAGCTTAATGATGTCGCCTTCGCGGAGCCTATCAAGCGCGTCTTTAACAAGTTCGGTGCCAGGAATAAGGTGCATGTTGGCGCTGTGCGTTTCTATCTCGCGGCGTGGTATAGGGAAATCATCAACCTGCCAGTAGTAGAAGCGTCGCGATTGCGAAATATCGATATTTTTTAGAATTGTTTCATCCGACATGTTGCCCCAACCCAGGGCCAGGTCGATGGGTGACAGGTCGGCTTCCCGATCCATGCTGTAGTTTTCTTTGGCTAGCACTTTTGCGGTGAGGTCGAAGCTCGCTACTCCTGACACTTTGTAGTCAGCAGTTTGTTGCAGAAGGTTCTTTTCAATTGTTGCTTGGCGCGGCGCCTCCGGGGCCATCACACCGGGCCCGAGTACGACAGCGGTCTCAGCAGTGAAGAGCTGCCAAAAGGCTACAAGCACTAAGCCTGCAATGATGAGTTTTTTGTTCATCAGGCACAGCGCCGACGTTCGTCGGGCTCTCGAAACAGGAAGACAACGCTCACACTAACCTGTTGTCACCTACCCGTTATGTGATGAAGCCTGCAGATATAGCCTAACCTGCCAGCACCACGCCACCGGTAACGTTGAGCACCGTACCCGTCATATAGGCTGACTCGGGTCCGCATAGGAAACTAATCGGTCCTGCGATTTCTTCAGGGCTGCCATAGCGGCGCAGCGGAATTTCCTCGAGGTCGGGCTTATCAAACTCAGCTGTCATATCGGTTTCGATAATGCCGGGTGCCACGGCGTTGCAGTTAATTCCATACTGCCCGCCATTACGTGCAATGTGCCTGGTCATTCCGACGAGGGCCGCTTTTGATGTGGAATACTCACTACCGACAATGACGCCGCCACGGTAATAGGCCATTGAGCTGAGTATGACAATGCGTCCGCTTTTGGCAGCGCACATATGATCCCAGACTGCGGCCACACAGTTTTGTGTGCCATTAACATTGATATCAATTACCCGGTCCCATTGCTCCCAGTCGCCTGCGACGGAACCCGGAGGGCAGACACCTGCATTGCAGACCAATGCATCTATTCGACCATGCTTGGCGAAAATATCGCTGCCCCATTGTTGACAGCCTTCGCGGTCAGTCACATCAAGATGATGTCCGAACGCTTGACCACCTGCCTGTTCAATGCTCCTGACTGTATCTGAGCAGTCCAGAATATCGGCTACATGCACAATCGCGCCACGAGCAGCTAACAGTTGTGCAGTGCTGGCGCCGATTCCCCTTGCTGCACCGGTGACTAAAGCTATCTGGCCTTCTAACGCGCGGTCGGAACTCATGATGTGATTCTCGCTCTATTTATGTGCTGCCATTATACAAGCGGCACAGGGTTCAGATATGGATTCGGATATTGATAATGCAACTATCGCGTATGACACCCATTTTGGCTAAAAGGTTGCCGCTTTAAGTTGACTCGTTGCGAGTGCTGGGTCATGTTGGTGAAATCAAAATCAAAGCGTGAAACAACGGTTGAGGCCCCGAAATGCAACAGGATGAATTAACTGACTATTTGGAAGCGATACGTAACAAGCGCGGCTACCTATTGCCACATCATGGGCTTATGGCTGTATCTATGCCGAAACTGCTGGACGCTTATGATGAGCTGTATACACAGCTTGCGCTGACGCCGCGGCAGCTGAGTCGGCATGACCATGAATTCGTGTGGATGGGTGTGTTAATTGTCATGGACGAAGTGTTGGGCACGCATCACATCAAGCGTTTTCGGGATGCTGATGGCACCGATGCAGAGCTTGCATCGGCGATGGCAATCACAGCATTGGCGAAAGGTTGTTCTGCGTACAATTTTGTTGATGATCATTGGTTACCGCATTTGCCGGAGTTTACGCCGCGTGATCAGTATCTCGATATGTTTCGCAAAGTTGCAGCACCAACCGCGTTGCCATTAGCTCACATAACGGCCTGTGCGGTGCACACTTGCACCCGCAACTGGGAAGCATTGCGCTGGCAGATAGTGGCTGCCTATGCAGATGGAACCGATGAGCTGGATCTTGCTGAAGCAATTTCGTTAGCCATGTTTCCGGGTAGCGTGCCTAACTACGTGGAGGCAGCAGGCGTATGGCGCGAGCTTATTGCCAACGGCGAGGTGCAGGCTTCTGACGTATTTACACAGTGGGCCAAGCTTACCGGGCAAGGTGGCTATGATGAAGCCGTAGGCATTGAAGGTTCGCATTCATGATGACCAATGATGCCTTGCGTGGTCGCCGCCTTGTTGTTACCGGAGCTGATTCAGGTATCGGGTTGCAGTTTCTCATTGAGGCAAAGGCTGCGGGTGCAGAGTGCGCTGTACTGGTGCGGGATGCCGCTGCAGCAGAAACGATAGCTCCCCATTTACCTGCAGATCGCTGCCATCAAATTGATTTGCAAGACACCGCTGCCGTGGCTATGGCAACGCAAGCGGCTATCCAGAGCTTGGGCGGCGTAGATGGCTTAGTCACTTGTGCAGGTGTTTTTGACCATCGTGCAGGTCTTGATACTAGTCTCTCTGATTGGCAGCGTGTGCTTGATATCAACCTGACCGGTACGTTTGAGGTGGCCCGGGAATGCGGTCTTCTCATGCCCACCGATGGCAAGAGTTCGATGGTGCTGGTCTCCAGTCAGATTGGCTTAATTGGGCATCCTCGTGCGGCTGCATATGCGGCATCGAAGGCTGGAATAAATGGCCTGATGCGCGCGCTGGCATTGGAGTTGGCCAATAAGGGCATTCGGGTCAACGCGGTTGCGCCGGGCCCTATTGTCACCCCTATGACTGCCGCGGCACGCGCCGATGCCGAGCGTTCGCAAGGAATGATTGAGTCGGTGCCTTTGGGGCGTTTGGGCGAGGCAACTGAAGTGGCAGCTGCTATCCGATTTTTGTTATCTCATGAGGCATCATTTATTACCGGACAGGTGCTATGTGTTGATGGCGGTGTGACGGCAAGTTGAGCCTGGGAGCTAATGTGCGCGCTTGAATAGTTGAGCGTGTCCGATCGACCCGCGGTTTCATCATGCAATGCGTTAGCTGATAGAGCGATGAAGCTCTATGCCGGGTCTTAACGCCGCAGCATTCCTTTTAATGTATACGTCTGAACTCTTATTTAGCTGTAGTCTTTGGCGGCAATCGTTATGAAGTAAATTATATGCCTGACCTATACAGCCTAAGTTTTCTTTAGCGCCGGCATCACGTGTTCACCGATCAACCTAATCGCTGCTGCCGGTTCATCATGAACCCGCAATGCGATTTCGGTTACGCCCATGTCGGCAAACTCTCTTAAGGTTTGTATAGCTGCATCGATAGCATCCAGGCCACCGACAAACGAAATGTTCTCCAGCATCTTGGTTACCAGGCTGTCCGGGACGTTAGCGATCTGATCGCTGCCCGCTCTCCATGCGGCAAGAAAATCATCAAAATGATCCCGCATAAATTTGAGTTCGTCCGGTTCTAGAAACGGCGCAAAGTACTGTTCACCGAGATAGCCGCGTAACAGTAGCTCACGTTTCGCTTCGAACCATGAGGCGTCTGAATCTTCTTTGATATGCCATGCCCAGAAGTTACTGATTTTAAAACTGTCACGGGGTCGATTGTTCTTATCGAGTTCGGCATAAATTTCGTCTATCCGTTGCGCCATTAGCACGGGGCAGAAATCGCTGGTCATGAGGCCATCCGCCATCTTGGTGGCGAGTCGCATGGTCTGGGGCCAGTTCGAAGCGACGTAAACTTGCGGCCGTGTTTCGCCGGTCCATGCAAGGCGGTAGTTCCAGGCTTTGTAGAGTTCACCCTTGTGGTTCATGGTTTTGTCTGCCGAAACGCCATTCATGATTTCCAGGCATTCGCGTAGGTGCGTGATGATCCGGTCACGCTTAAATCCCATATGCTGGATAACGCCGCCGCCGCCGCCGATGCATATCATGGCGCGACCATCCGACATCTCATTAAGCGTATGCAGTGCGTTGGTCATCTTTAGCGGATGCAGTTCATAGGGGCTTACTGCTAAAGGCCCCAGCTGAATTTTTTCTGTTTGATCGGCAGCAAGCGCCAGCGTCATAAACGGATCGCGACCATCGCCGTAGCTGCTCGACCATACGCCACGTATGCCATAGCTTTCTGCAAGGCGGGATAACTCGGCGGATTCTTGCGCCGAGGCAAATTCGTTCAGAATAATATCAATGTCCATGGTTGCAACCATAGTCATTGGCGGCGAGGGTGTCTTGGCTTGTCTATTGCGATCCCGCCTGCTGGTTTTCATGAGCCCGCCTGCTGGTTTTCAGCTGATACCTTTAGGATAAATAGTTGCCATGGCTGCACATTGCCGGACTTTTTTACGCTTGGATGATGCAAATCTCAGCGAGATTGAGGTTGGAAACGATCAGTAGCAGTGTAGCTGCTCATTTATAGTCTTCCTATATGACTCTTTGAGGCTTTATAAGGTCGTTTTCTTATGCATTTAAAGTCAATTCTAGCTACTTTCCATGTTATGTAACAATGTGATTGTCGTCTGCGACTGAGTCGTAGATAATTGCTTCACTCGAATAAAACCGTCTTCTGTTTAGCTTAGTTTTAATGGCGTAACAGCAGCGGTAAAAAAAATAACGCTCAGTTTTAAGAGTGATAAATAAGGTCGAAGTCTTTCTTGAGTGGGAAGTTAGACCAAGCACAATCCTTACAGAGGGGATATACAATTGAAGATTAAATACGCAGTAACTGGCGTGGTGATGCTCTTTGCATCTGTTGCGAATGCAGCAGTGCTGGATTTCACTATTCCTAGTGGTGGTTTTACGGTTGCACAGTATATTGATGCTCCAGGCAGCACATCAGGCATCACTATCGGCAGTGGCATTACATCAGAAGCTGGTGTTGCAGTTATTCAGTTGGATGTTGATAGCATTGCGGATCTCCGCGTATCTATCTTCACCGGCGGACTTGGCAACGTTTACTTCGACGGCAACAGTGGCGGCAAAGAGGGCGGTTTGGGTAATTGTCGCATTCTGAGTGCATCGGCGCAGTGTGTTCCGAATTCAGATGACAATCTTACTATTGCTGAAAATGAGGTTTTGAATTTTTCTATTCAAAATGATGCGGGTGTTGTTGTCGGTGGTCTTTTTGGTGACTTCACTTTCCGTGATGATGGCCATAATTTGATTAACGGTTCTATCCAGGTAGAACATGACGACGGTAATGCAATTATTTCAGTAGTGAATGGTATCGGTGATTTGTCAGTACTTGGCGCATCAGACTACTTGTACTTTAATAGCCAGCCTGGTGCCACTCAGAACTACTATATTAGTAGCGCTGACATCAGTGCAGTACCTGTTCCAGCAGCTGTTTGGTTGTTTGGTTCAGCACTTGGTCTGCTCGGTTTCCGTAAAAGTCGCCGCTCAGCCTAAGGCTAGCTACATAGCAATAAAAAACCCGGCCATGTGCCGGGTTTTTTATTGCCTCTTTTTCTTGACCCATAGTTTTTTGCACTTAGCTATTTTGAAGCAATGTCTAACTGTCCGTAGATATCGTTGCGAAACTGAATGCTGCCATCGTCAGTAGAGACCCAGGCGAGTATGTAGACCAGAGCAATAGGTACGGTAGCTAATGGTTTGAAGCCCACTATTTTATGTGTTGTATCGTTTAATGCTCGCGACAGCCTGCTCTTGCTCTTAGCAGGTAGAAGCCACTCTGCCAGCGCCTCAGGTTGTGCGAGACGCACACAGCCCGAGCTTAGTGTGCGATATGAAAGCCCAAGCAATGATTGACCAGGAGTGTCATGCAGGTACACATTTTGGTCGTTTGGGAAATTAAATTTAAGTTTGCCAAGGCTGTTGGACGGTCCCGGGTCTTGCAAAAAGCGATACGGGAAATTCTTGGGGCTTAAGCTAGCCCAGTTAATTGTTGCGGGATCAATTGCCTCGGCATTTTCATCCCAGCCGCGGTATACCTTTAGCTTGTTTCGGTTCAGGTAGCCGGTATCTTTTTGTATCTTCGGCAGCAGGTCAGCGACAGCGATAGATTTTGGCACCGACCAAAACGGGTTAGCAATTACGCGCTTGATCTCGCTATTGAGTGTTGGTGTCGGCCGTGAAGGGTGGCCGACTATGGCACGCATATTTAGCACAATGCGCCCTTCATTAAGGGCGGCAACACGCGCTTCCGGAATATTGACCCAGACCATTGGCTGGCTTCCATCCAGTTCAATTTCAGCCCATGCAGTTTGTGCATGTTTTAGCTGAGTGAGCTTATCTTCCACGGGTTGATTCAGCGCGCGAAGGGTGAGCCGGTCTAGATAAGTTGTCTGGCTTAGGCCATGCCTAGTCTGAAAATGTTGCAGAGCCAGTAATAATGCCTGATCAAAATAGTAGGGGTCAGCACCCATATTGCTGCGATAGTCTGCTGTGATGCGCAGTCGCTGTCGGAGTTCACGCACTCCTGGGTGCCGCTGGCCTAGGACTAGCTCTGGGTCATCGCTGACTAAAGGCCAGCCGCCATTGGCGGCGATGCGTTCATAGGCGCTAATGACTTTGCTAAGTTCCTCAACTTGATTGCCATTGATTACCGCTGCTGCTGAGGAGTAGTTGCCTACTGTTTTTTTGGTGTTGGTTTCAGCGCTTAATGATGCTGAAAAAAAGGCTGGTACAACCAGTACCAAAAAAAACAGCCACCGACGGACGCCGGTGGCTGTTAGAAATACTGCTATGCGATTAGGCGCGACGGCGTGCAACTCCACCAAGTGCGCCCAGTGCACCGATCATCATCCATGCTGCGGCTGGCACCGGTACCGTAGCTATGCTTGCGCCAACAAACTCAGGCGTAAACGCCACAACAGTCGGCTCATCATTGAAGAAGCTGCCAAGGAAGGGTACGCCATCCTCAATATTCAATACGATGATATCGCCCGCCGCGCCGGTAGCGCTAAACATGAAGGTTCCTATTACACCAGTATCGTGTGCCGTTTCAAAACCGAGCTCAACCGTGTCGGTTCCAACAACAGTTGTTCCTAATGCCGCTGCAGGGACTGCATAGCTAAAGCCGGCGTAGCTTGCGTTGCTGCCGAAATTCACGAGC